>JAYUSD010000085.1:0-10205 GCA_043755865.1 Variovorax sp.
CACAGGGAAGAATAAAGATCAGATTTTTTGATGGGCATGGGTTTGATTTATACCTCAGCTATGTGCCGAAAGCACATGCCAGTCGAGCATCTTGCACGGCCGAAGGAGCGATGAGGGATAAATTACTATCAATTCAATAGCACTCCACGCATATTTCTTGCCGGCTAGATGCCGTTTTAGCTCAAAAATTGACCCTTTGGAGTCATTTTCAACCGCCCTTTTCATCTCAGATCAAATTGCCTCAACTTGATTCCAAGGTGACATTGACTGTCAGAACTACCGGGGGCGGGGCTTGCATTTTTGTGCAAATGGATACAGTGCTTTGCAGCACTTACCAAACCTTCGCCTATGTACTCGCTCCTCCCTGCCCTTGTTTCTGGCCTTTTCATTGCCTATGGCTTTTATGTCATTGCAGCTAAAGGCTTGAATAAAACTACGGGGAGTTTTTTCCTGTTGTGCATGACGACTTTTTTCTGGCAAGGCACTTGGGCATTGCTTTACACGGTGGAGGCGAATCCTGAGAAGGCGGATTTATTAATTCGATTTGGCTACGTATTGATTGCGTTTTTACCCACGACGTTGTATCACTTCTTGACGGAGATTAGTGTACGGCCGAGTGAGCTGCGTTGGGTGAAACTGTCTTACGCTGTATCAGGCCTATTTGCGTTGCTCAGTATGAGCGGCAATTTATTTATTGACGGCCATTACAACTATTTTTGGGGCTATTACCCCAAGGCAGGCTTACTTCACCCGCTACATGTGTTGCAGACCACGTTGGTCGTTAGCAGAGGTTTGATGATCGTTTGGCAGCAGGAACGCATAGCGATTGGTGCACAAAAATCGCGCTTGCAGTTATGCGTATTTAGCAATTTGATCTACTTTTTCGCAGCAGTGGATTATGTTTGCAACTATGGCGTTGCATTCTATCCACCGGGGGTGATTTTTATTGCCATTGGCTTGGGCTTGATGAGCTATGCGGTGGCCAAGTACGATCTCATGAGCCCTTATGCGGCGGCGGCAACCATAGCGCACGAGATGCGCACGCCCTTAGCAGCGATCAGAATGCAAGCTGATCATGCTGCGCAGCAAGTGCCCGATATGCTGCGCCAGCTCAAAGCGGCGCACGCCAGCAGTGGTTATGGCGGACTCAATGCGAATGGAGACCAGCCGGACACCGCAGCACACGATCAACTCGAATTGATGTGCAAAAAAATCGTTTTACAGGTAGATCGCACCAACCAAATGATTGATCTCATTTTGGCTTCAGCGCGTATGGAGCATATTGATAAAAGTGATTTCGCTTGGCATTCCGCCAAAGATTGCATCACGCAAATGATGGAAAGCTACCCATTCACCGCCTTTGAAAGGCGCAAAGTGCATTTAAAGTGTGAAGATGATTTTGAATTTTTTGGATCACAGCCTTTGCTTATCTTTGCGCTTTCAAATCTGATTAAAAATTCACTTTACGCCATGAAGGTTGTAGAAAAAGGGGATATCCACATAACCCTCTCGCCAGCATCTGCCTACAACACGATCACGTTGCTGGATACAGCAAGCGGTATTCCCAAAAATATCTTGCCGCATATCTTCGATACCTACTACAGCACCAAGCAAAGTGCGGGCGCAGGCGTCGGCTTGGCTTTTTGCCAGCGAGCCATCAAGGCATTTGCCGGGCATATTCATTGCGATTCGGTTATGGGCGAATTCACGCGATTTACCCTGCATCTTCCCGTTCGCAAAATACCGCTTGATCGCCTGAGCAAAGTTGCTGATCTGCGTACAACATAACGACTTATCTCAATGCTTGTATGCGAGCATGCCGCGTTGTGCAAAAGCGCATCCATCCCATTTAAGGCTGTGCCATTGGCTCAGTACAAGGGCATGACCTTGAATGCAATCGTTTGCCACAACAAATGATTGCCTTATTGGCCGCTTAATGCGGCATTCACCAACCTTAGGTTCAAGGAAACCATCATGCTAAACGCAATCCAAACTCAGAATCATTCCTCGTCTATTTCGACCGTGCCTACGTTCCAGCATAGCTATGCAGAGCAGATCATCATTCCCGATGAGCGCCCTGATCTACAAACATTTGAGCACAACATTGATATCTATCTCAAAGAATCCAACGCCTATGGAAACACCTACTTTGCCCGCTACTTTGAATGGCAAGGTGTGTGCCGTGAGCGCTGGTTTCACCGGTGTATTTCCGCAGATATGCTGCAAACACAGGGCGTATTCATCACCAAGCTCGCGCATCAAGACTATTTGCATGAAACCTTCCCATTCCAAACGGTTCAGTGCGAGGTCAACACTTACGATGTGAAGTCATGTTCGTTTTATCTGCTCTTCCGCTTCCTCGTCAACGGCAAACCCGTTTCTCATGGTTATCAGCAAATCGTTTTTGCCTCGCACGACAAGAAGATCCAGCGTTTGCCGGAGCACATCTTGAAAAAAGTGCGAGCTTATGAACTGCCAACGTGCGCTTGGGTGCATTAAGGGCTGTGCTGGGCGTGATCTGTATGGCTCATGCCCAGCCATTTGGCGCAGGCTAGGCAGCATCCACCCAAGGCAGGGCGAGCGTGAATTCGGAGCCTTCTGCAAGCACGCTTCGCACCTGCACGCTGCCGCCATGTGCGCGCACAGCGCGATCAACGATGGCCAAACCCAAGCCGGTGCCGGGAATGGTGTTGGCGTTTGAGGCGCGGTAGAAGCTTTCAAACAAGCGCGGCAATTCTTTCTCAGGGATGCCAATGCCTTGATCTCGCACTGTGAAGACAAGCCACCGCCCTTGCGCATCTACTTTTTGGCAAGCGCTGATGGCCACCTGCGTGCCTTGCGCAGAATACTTGTACGCATTGGTGATCAGATTCATCACCATTTGACCAAGCAGTGTTTCATCGAGCATCAAACGGGTTTGCGCATCCAAAGGCGCTTCAAGATAAATCGCAACCCCATGTCGACGCGGCTTGCCGGCTCGCGTCTCGTGCAGCAGGCCCTGCAAACAGGCCAACACCTGTATCGAACGAGGCGCAAAGGCGGTGCTGCCAGCATCCATGCGGCCAAAGGCTAGGAAGCTGTCCATCATGGCTTGCATGCGCTGTACGGCGCGCTGGATATCAGCCAGCGCATCGGTGCGTTCTTCCGCGCTGAGGCGCTGGCTGTAGTGCTCCAGTAGTTCCGAGCTGGTTTGGATGGTGGCCAGTGGCGTGCGGAATTCGTGTGATGCCATCGAGACAAACCGCGTTTTCAAATCGCCAAGTTCTTTTTCCTGAGCGAGCGCCTTGCGCATTTTGTCTTGCGACTCGCGCAGCGCGGTAATGTTAGTCAAAAAGATCAATACGCCGGGGCGGCCTTCCCATTCGATGATAGAGCCATGCAGCCGCACCCAGACAACGCGCGTGTCTTCGCCGATAAATTCTGCTGGCGGCGAAATCGCGCGCACCTGCACCTCGGTATTTGGATCACCGGCAATAAGTTGCTTGCGCCTTGTCAAAGCGTAGGCGCGATCATCGGGGTGAATTAGGAAAATAGATTCCACACCGCGCAAACCCTCCGCATCGGCGCCGAAAAGTTTGTGTGCCGCCGGGTTGGCGTAAATGATTTTTCTGTCCTGCGTAAAAAAAGCACTTTGATCGGAGTTATCCACCATGGAGCGGTAACGTGCCTGCGAGCGCAGCAGGGCTTCATTCATGGTGGCCAGTTGGCTGGTATCGCGCACGACTGCCACAGAGGCGTCTTGACCGTTGACTTTGACCATGCGCCCTGTGATTTCCACGGTGATCAGCCGACCATCTGCATGCGGCAATTGCGCTGCGTAGCTGGTATCACGCCCCAAGTGCATATGCTTGTCGGCAAATGCGCGGTCTTGCTTTTGGAACAAGTGGCTGGCTGGCATACCAATCAATTGATCGCGGTGCTTACCGAGCATTTTTTGAAAAGCATCGTTGCAATCAAAAATAATGCCATTGCGATAAAACACAATGCCTTCCGTACTCGCCTCTATAAAACGCTGAGTGCGCTCTTCGCTTTCTCGGATGGCTTGCTGCGCACGGTGCTGCTCGGTTACGTCGTCGATAAATACAAAATTACCCACTATGCGCCCATCGGCCAAGGCATTGGGCACCAGATGCACTTCGATCCAGCGCGCATGCTGCGCATGCTCGTCGATCTCTCGCACATAGCGCACCGACTCTCCAGAGAGCACCCGCTGTGCATAGGGCGCCACAAAAGCCCAGCCCGCCTGGCCAATGATCTCGCGAATATGCTTGCCCGCCATCTCTTGCACGGTCGTGTGGTATGCCTTGGCATACGCGTGGTTGGCATAAATACAGCGATTGGCCATGTCAAAATAGCCCACAATGCCTTGCAGATGATCCAGCAGCAAATGCAGCTGCTCTAAACTCACTGGCGTGATGGCAGAGCTGGCGTGGCTCAGAGTAGGAATGACAGGATGTTGTGATGTCATCAAACCAGTCTAACATTCACATCGAAGGCAAAAAGCACGGGAGCTCGGCATGCATCGCATTTTGGTGGTTGAAGACGAAGAAGGCATTCGCAAAAATATTGAGCGCTTGCTTACCCTAGAAGGCTATGAGGTAGGCACCGCGCCCAATGGCCAGCATGGCCTCGTGATCGCGCGCTCCATGCTGCCCGATATCATCATCACCGACATCAATATGCCCGGCATGGATGGCTTTGCCATGCTAGATGCCATTCGCCACCATCCTGAGCTGGATCGCTGCATTGTGATTATGTTGACTGCGGCTGATGAACGCGACAGCATGCGCCGAGGCATGCGCCTTGGCGCAGACGATTACCTGACCAAGCCTTTCCGCCGCGAAGAGCTGCTGGATGCCATCACATCGCAGCTCAAAAAACTGGCCCGCTTTAATCGCGAAAAAGACAAGGCCGTGGCCCATGCCAACGCACTCACGGAGGAAAAAACCCGCGAGCTGTTCCGCGAGCAGTTTGCTGGCAGCAGCTTTCCCTCCTCGCCATCATCGGGCTACGCGGCAGATCCACGACACTCAGCTTTTGGCTCTGGTTTTGAAGTCTCACAGCCGCCAATCGACATCGCCGCACAAACCATGCAGGCAACCGTGATGTTTGCTGACATTCGCAGCTTCACCACCATGGCTGAGCGCCTAAGCGCTGCTGAGCTGGCGGCGCTTTTGGGACGCTATTTTGAGCTGGCTTGTCGCCCGGTGGTGGCTTTTGGCGGCAGCCATTTGAAGATGCTGGGCGATGGCCTGCTCGCCTTATTTGAAGAAGACAAAGAGCTACAGCCCGATGAGTTGACTCATGCGCAGCGTGCACTGGCTGCAGCGGTGGGAATGCAAGAGGCGCTGGGCAGCTTTCGGCATTGGGTTGAGGAGCAGTATGGCCAGCGCGGCCTGCCCAGCTTCAACGTGGGTATTGGCCTTCACAGCGGGGAAATCACGCTCAGCCGCTTGGGAGGTGTCGACTCTGCGGAGATCACGGCATTAGGCGACAGCGTGAATATTGCCTCGCGCTTGCAAGCAGCGGGCAAAGATTTGGGATGGCCCGTGGTGGCCAGCATGGACACCGCGCAGCTCGCGGGTGCCTGCTTGCACATCGGCCGCCAAGAGCTGGTCAGTCTGCGCGGGCGCGAAAAGCCAGTGGCGGCTTGCGAGGTGCTGGGTATCAGCCGCGTGGCATCGCTGCAACTGACACACCCACCGCTTGGTCGCAGCGCATACAGCGACAACCAATACGCTAAAAACCATAACTCGGCTGCATTGCAATCAGCTGCCGAGCAAAACTCACAAATGACAGCGCGTGCTGCCAAAGATGCGCTCAAAGAATCGCTGTGGAATTTGCAATCGGGCAGCTTTCAGAGCATGCAGCAAAGCTTTCGCGGCTACCAGATCATTCGCAAGCTGGGCGAAGGCGGCATGAGCGATGTGTTTTTGGCCTATTCAGGCGCCCAGAAAAGTGAGGTGGTGCTCAAAGTGCTGCGCACCTCGCTTTCAAACGACGCCGAAATGCTGCGCCGCTTCATTCAAGAATACGCGGTGCTCGCCAATTTGAATCATCATCACGTCTCGCGCATTTACGACCAAGGCTTCACCGACGATTACGCCTACATCGCGATGGAATATCTCTCCGGCGGCACGCTCAAAGAAGAGATTCGCTCACGCGGAATGCCGGGCAACACGTTAAGCGGCACGCCAGCGCAGATTCATGGCCGAGTGATTGATTTGTTGCGCCAGATTGTGAGCGCACTCAACGCGATTCACAAGCTCGGCCTCGTCTATCGCGATTTGAAGCCAGACAACTTGATGTTTCGCTCTGAAGGCGGTGAGCTGGTTCTGGTGGATTTCGGTATCGTCAAAAACATAGGCGAGCACACAACAGGCTTGATGCCCGAGCGGCTAGTGAGCACCGAACATGGCCAAGTGATTGGCACGCCTTATTACGTGAGCCCCGAACAGGCGACTGGCCAAGAAGTGACGCATCGCAGTGATTTTTACAGCCTCGGTGTGATGCTTTATGAATTGCTCACTGGCTCACGCCCCTACAAAGGCGATTCGCTCAATGAATTGCTGGCGCGCCATCTGCATGCCGAGATTCCACGCTTACCACCCGAGCATGGCATTTTTCAAATGCTGCTTGACAGCCTAATGGCCAAAAAAGCGATTGAGCGGCCTGCAGATGCGTTGGGCATTTGGCGCGGCTTAGATATCTTGGCGCAGAAAACCGGCAACTTACCCAAAGCGCGCTTAGATTGAGGCTAGCTTGACTCGGCACGCGCCAATCGCGCTGCGCCCCCTTGTAGCAGCACCACCAGCGCTCCGGCGCCACCTTGAAGCGGCGTGGCTTGCACAAAAGCAAGCACCTGATTTTTCTGAATCAACCAGCTTTGCACTTTCGGTTTGAGTACCGACACCTTGCCCGGCGAGCCCAGCCCCTTGCCATGCACCACGCGCACGCAGCGGATGCCATTTTTATAACATTCTCGAATAAATACGCCTAGCGCATCGCGAGCTTCCTCCGTACGCAGGTTGTGCAGATCGAGCTGCTTTTGCACGCTCCATTCGCCCTTGCGCAGCTTGCGCACGACATCGGCGCCGATGCCAGGGCGGCGGAAGCTGAGCGCTTCGTCGGTATCGAGCAAGCTGCTCGTGTCCCACTCATCACTGAGCGCTTCACGCAACACAGCCTGCTCGTCAAGCTGCTTTTGCGCTGGAATCGGCGCAGGCACATCAACCACGAGATTTGCCTTCTTCGCAGCCACCAAAGGTTTAACGCGACCCACCGTATTTGAAAACAACTCTTTTTCGGCTCGGTGCTTTTTCTCCAGCTCCCTTTTTTCTGCCTGCGCGGCTGCTGCTTCCTTAGCTTGACGCTCAATTTCTTTTTTGACTTGACTTAAATCAGCCAATTGCATGATTTTTAAAACGGGTTTGCTCATAGCAACCCTTCCGCCGACATCGACAGTGCTTTGTCGCGGCTCACAATCACATGATCCAAGACGACGATGTCTAAAAGAGCCAAAGCGGCTCGCAGTTTGGCAGTCAACGAGATATCAGCATGGCTCGGCTCTACTTGCCCGCTGGGATGGTTGTGCGCCAAAATCACACCGGCCGCATGATGGTGCAGCGCCCGCAGTGCCACCTCGCGCGGATACACAGCGGTGACCGACAAGCTGCCGCGAAACATTTCTTCCGCAGCAAGCAACTTTTGTGTCGCATCCACAAAAAGCACCATGAAAGACTCATACGGCTTACTGCCGATTTTCAGGCGCACAAAATCGAGCAGGGTGGCGGGCACATCAAGTATAGGTTTTTGCGCCATTTGCTCTTGCAAAGCACGACGCGATATCTCCACCACGGCCATCAGCTCGGCCTGCTTGGCGGGCCCCAAGCCTTTGATGTTGGCCAGCGCTTTGGCATCGGCATGCAGCATGCCACTGATGCCGCCAAAGCTATCCACAATTTCTTGGGCCAGCGCCACCACATTTTTTCCCTCAATGCCTGTGCGCAGCAACAATGCAAGTAGCTCTGCATCGCTGAGCGAGCCCGCGCCGCGAGCAAGCAATTTTTCGCGCGGGCGGGCATCAGGCGGAAGGTCTTTGAGGGGCATGGCGAAATCGCTGTTGTGATGTTTCTACAATACAGAGTTTACGCAACAATCAGCTTTCAAAGCGCAAGAGCACATGCCGCAGATCGAATCATCGTCTTTCCTCACCCTGCATTACCGCCTGAGCGGCCCGCAGGGCAACATCATCAACACCTTTGATGGCAAGCCCGCCACGCTTTCGCTGGGCACGGGCGAGCTCGCGCCAGCGATGGAGCAACACTTGCTTGGCCTAGAAGAAGGCACACACACGACCTTTGATTTACCTGCTGGCGCCGCTTTTGGCGAACGAAATGCCGAGATGATTCAGTGGGTCGCGAAAAAGCTGCTTGCGCTGCATGGCGATCCGCTGGAAAAATACAGCATCGGGGATGTGGTGCAGTTCCCTGCGCCAGTTCGTGATGCTTTATCGGGCGGCGGCGCGCACCCGTCTTTTGCTGGTGCGGTGCGCGAAGTGCACGCCGACAAAGTCTTGTTTGACTTCAATCATCCGCTGGCAGGCCAGCCGGTGAGCTTTGAAGTGCACGTGATTGGAGTGTTGTGATGAGCGCAAACTCCAATGCCCGGGAAATATTACTTGCCGAACCGCGAGGCTTTTGTGCCGGTGTAGATCGTGCGATCGAGATTGTGGAAAAAGCGCTGATTAAATTTGGCCGCCCCATTTATGTTCGCCATGAAATCGTTCACAACACTTATGTGGTGAACGATCTAAAAGCCAAGGGGGCGATTTTTATTGAAGAACTTTCGGATGTGCCGCCGGGCGCAACTTTAATTTTCAGTGCGCATGGCGTGAGCAAGGCAGTGCAAGATGAGGCTACGGCGCGCGGCTTTCAGATTTTTGACGCCACCTGCCCATTGGTCTCCAAAGTACACGTGGAAGTGGCCAAGCTCTCAAAAGAAGGCTACGAATTCATCATGATCGGCCACAAGGGCCATCCCGAAGTGGAAGGCACGATGGGGCAGCTGTCTGAAGGCATTCATCTCGTGGAAGACATTGCAGATATTGCCCGCGTGAGCCCAAAGCAAACCGAAAAACTTGCCGTGGTGACGCAAACCACTTTGAGCGTAGACGACACCGCCGAAATTGCCATTGCCTTAAAGGCACGCTTTCCGCAGATCCGCGAACCCAAACATCAAGACATTTGCTACGCCACCCAAAACCGTCAAGATGCGATCAAAGTGCTCACAGGGCAAGTTGATTTAATCATCGTCGTGGGCAGCCCCACCAGCTCCAATAGCAACCGCTTGGCTGAATTGTCCAACCGCCGTGGCGTGCCGGGCTACATGATTGACGATGCCAGTGAGCTCAATGAGGCATGGTTTGAAGGCGTTCAGCGCGTTGGCCTAACGGCGGGCGCATCAGCGCCTGAGCTGCTGGTGCAGCAAGTCATTGGCCGCATTAAGGCATTGGGAGCCACCAGCGTTCGCAAAATGAATGGCATTGAAGAAACCGTAAAGTTTCCTCTTCCAAAGGGATTGAAAATAGAATGAGCCTCATCCATGAAAACGAGGTCAATCGCTCTCAAATTGAGAGCGCTCTGCGCTTATTTGATGCCGGCTATCGGCACTTTTTGCATCAAACGCCGCTGTTTAAGCTACCCGGTAGCGCTTTGGGCGTCGAATGCGCAGAAGTCTGGCTCAAATTGGAGCAACTGCAAACCAGCGGCAGCTTCAAAGCGCGCGGGATGCTCAATCGCCTTCTGTCCAACACCATTCCTGAAAGCGGCGTGATTGTGGCATCAGGCGGCAATGCCGGTATTGCCACTGCAGCGGCAGCCAAACTGCTCGGCGTGCCCTGCGAAGTTTTTGTGCCAACGATTTCATCGACAGCCAAACAGGCGCGGCTCAAAGCCTTAGATGCCAAGCTCACTGTGGTGGGCGATGCGTATTCGCAAGCTTTGGCAGCTTGCCTTGAGCGTCAGCAGCACACGGGTGCTTTGCTCACCCATGCTTACGATCAGAGCGAGGTCGTGATCGGCGCGGGCACGTTGGCCGCCGAGATTGACGCCCAGGCTGGTGCCGCGCCAGATACTGTGCTGGTCAGCGTGGGAGGCGGTGGTTTGATCGCAGGCATTGCCTCTTGGTATGCAGGTACACCAACC
>JAYUSD010000086.1:0-25837 GCA_043755865.1 Variovorax sp.
CGCATCAGGCAGCATGCCGTCGATATTGGTCGCAGCGTGTATCGCCCCATGGCCGGCGAGCGGCAGATCAATACTGCATTCGATGTGATGCTTGGCAAGCTGCAAAAGATCAAAGATCCGTTTGAGCAATCTTTCTTCGTGATGGTGCATTTGCCGTATTTGCAGCCCTTTGCAGATATCAATAAGCGCACCTCGCGCCTCGCTGCAAACCTACCGTTGTTTCGCGCCAATCTGTGTCCGCTTACCTTCCTCGATGTGCCCGAGCAAGCGTATAGCCGCGCCATGCTTGGTGTGTATGAAATGACGCGCGTGGATCTGTTGCGCGATGTGTATGTGTGGGCGTATGAGCGCTCTGCGCAGGAGTATCTGGCTGTGCGGCAAGAGCTGGTGCAGCCCGATCCGCTGCGCCTGGCTTGGCGCGATCTGGTCAAGCAAACAGTGCACTCTGTCGTGATGCAGCCCAAGCTGGACTCATCGGCGTTCATGACGCAAGCGGTAAAAGCTGCCGTGCCAGTGCACGAGCGCAGCGCCGTGAAAGCTTTGATGACCGAAGAGCTTGGGCGCTTGCATGAAGGTGTGCTGGCCCGCTATGGCTTGCGACCTTCGGACTTCGAGAGATGGAAAAAAAAGCGCAATGTTACTTAAGTCAGTGCCGCAGTTTTCGCTACAAATGCTTCCATCTTCTTCTTCGCTGCACCCGACGCCAGTGCCTCTTGCGCCAATGCCAAGCCTGCCTTCATCGAATCAACAACATTTGCCGCATAGAGCGCTGCGCCTGCGTTGAGGGCGACGATGTCTCTTGCGGGGCTATTGTGGTTGTCTAATACGGCAAGCATCATGGATTTGCTTTGCTCGGGCGTTTCTACCCGCAGAGCGCGGTTGCTGCTCATCATGAGGCCGAAATCTTCGGGGTGAATTTCGTATTCGGTGATCTCGCCGTTTTTGAGCTCACCCACCAGCGTGGCTGCGCCTAGGCTGACTTCATCCATGCCATCGCGCCCATAAACGACGAGCGCATGCTCTGCGCCTAAGCGCTGCAAGGCGCGAATTTGAATGCCAACCAGATCGGGGTGAAACACGCCCATCAAAATATTGGGGGCGCTCGCAGGGTTGGTGAGCGGGCCCAAGATGTTGAAGATCGTGCGCACGCCCAGCTCTTTGCGGATGGGAGCCACGTGTTTCATCGCGGTGTGATGGTTGGGCGCAAACATGAAGCCGATGCCGATCTCTTCGATGCACTTCGCAATTTTCTCGGGGCTTAGATTGATATTGACGCCGAGTGCTTCGAGCACATCTGCGCTGCCCGATTTGCTGCTCACACTGCGCCCGCCGTGCTTGCTTACCTTTGCGCCCGCAGCAGCGGCGACGAACATGGAGCAAGTGGAGATATTGAAAGTATGCGAGCCATCGCCGCCTGTACCAACGATATCAACTAAGTGCTTTTTATCAGCCACATGCACTTTGGTAGAAAACTCACGCATCACTTGCGCAGCAGCGGTGATCTCGCCAATGGTTTCTTTCTTCACACGCAGGCCGGTGATGAGAGCCGCCATCATCACTGGGCTCATCTCGCCGCGCATGATCAGACGCACAACACTCAGCATTTCGTCGTGAAAAATCTCGCGGTGTTCAATGGTGCGTTGCAGGGCTTCTTGGGGTGTGATGGGCATGGTGTTTTCTCTTAAGGTTTGTGGCGGGATAGGTTTAAATGTCAAGTTTCCGGACGCGAAAGACGCGAAAGTTACGCGAAAAGAATACCAAAAAATACAAGAAGAATTTTTGATAAGTTATAGCGGCGTGGCCAGAGAAATTTCGGTTTTAATCTTGAATTTCTTTTTTGCGTTTTTCGCGTAACTTTCGCGCCTTTCGCGTCCGGAAGTTTCTTCTTCTATTGCTTAAAATAATCGGCAATCACCGCAATCGCCCGATCCACGCCTTGTGCATCCACATCCAAATGCGTCACGAAGCGCAAACGATACAAGCCAGTCGCCAAGATGCCATGTGATTTGAGGTGATCAATCAAGCCTGCCGCCTTGGCCTTCAAAGGCTCCTTAACATCAACGAAGACGATGTTGCTTTGAACTGGATCAACAACCAAGCCGTCGATGGATCCCAACGCATCGCCCAAACGCCGAGCCAGCACGTGGTCTTGCGATAAGCGCTCTACATGGTGATCAAGCGCATAGATCGCTGCAGCAGCCAGCATGCCCGCTTGGCGCATGCCGCCGCCTGCCATTTTGCGGATGCGGTGGGCGCGAGCGATGAAATCTCGCGAGCCGCAGAGCGCTGAGCCCACGGGTGCGCCTAAGCCTTTGCTGAAACAGATGCTCGCAGAATCAAAGTGCTCTGCAATCCGTCTTGCTTCTATATTGATAGCGCTGTGCGTAGGTTGCATGCCGGCCAAATGCTCATTTGGCTTTAAACTCGCGGCTTGAGAGGCTTGCCGGGCTTGAGCAGTCGCTGCGTTAAACAAACGCGCCCCATCCAAATGCGTGGCCAAGCGTTTGCTGCGTGCAAGCTCAGTGGCCGCTTTCACATAATCGAGTGGCAGCAATTTTCCGCCCAACGTGTTTTCCAAGCAGAGCAAGCGCGTGCGTGCAAAGTGCGCATCGTCGGGCTTGATGTTCGCTTCAATATCAGGAAGCGGCAGCGAGCCATCGGACGCATGCGCAATCGGCTGCGGCTGCACACTGCCGAGCACAGCTGCTCCACCGCCTTCCCAGCGGTAGCAATGCGCCATTTGCCCCACAAGGTATTCATCACCGCGCTGGCAATGCGCAAGGACTGCGCATAAATTACTCTGCGTACCTGTCGGCACAAACAGCGCCGCCTCAAAGCCGAGCAACGAAGCGATCTTTTCTTGCAATGCATTGACTGTCGGGTCGTCGCCAAACACGTCATCGCCCAGCGGCGCTGCCAACATCGCCTCGCGCATGGCAGGCGTAGGTTGCGTGACGGTGTCGCTTCGCAGATCAACTGTTTTCATAGCGGTTTCGTGAATATATCAAGCGTTTTAGCTTGTGGCCGGCATAGATAATGCGTTTCATGCTACTGAATTCATAGTAAAAAGTTTTTCAACATCGCGTGGCCATGTTCGGTGAGGATGCTCTCTGGGTGAAACTGTACGCCCTCAATTCGCACCGCATGCGCATAGCCGCTGTGGCGCACACCCATGATCTCGCCGTCATCCGTTTGCGCGGTGATGACCAGTTCTTTGGGGCAGGTGGCGCGCTCGATGGCGAGGGAGTGATAGCGATTTACAGTAAATGTTTTTGGCAAATCTTTGAAGACACCTTCTTGGGTCGTGGAGATCACACTCGTCTTGCCATGCATGAGCTCTTGCGCTCTGATGATGTTGCCACCGAAAGCTTGGCCAATCGCTTGATGGCCTAAGCACACGCCGAGGATGGGGAGTTCGCCTTTGAAATGCTCTATGGCAGCGACCGAAATACCCGCTTCTTTCGGTGAGCAGGGGCCGGGGGAGATACAGAGGCGGTCAAATTCGCCTGCCTTGAACATTGCATCAAGTTCGCCGATGGTGATTTCGTCATTGCGATGCACGATCACCTCAACGCCTAGCTCGCCGAAGTATTGGACGATGTTGTAGGTAAAACTGTCATAGTTGTCGATCATTAAAAGTTTCATGATGGCCTTTGACTAGGTAACGCTAAAAACGCGAAAAGGACGCGAAAGACGCGAAAAAATTACATGAAGTTATTGACGATTCTCTTTGTACCGCGTGCCACTGAAAAATCATGAAAATTTAAGAGTAAGCCTAGCTTGATGCCAGATAAACGCAGATACGTTAGCAGCTGGGCTTTGTGTGCGTCCGTTACTGCTTCGATCGCTTTAAGTTCGACAATCACACAGTTTTCAATAATGAAATCTGCACGAAATACAACGCCAATCGATTGGCCTTTGTAGCTTGCAGAAACAGGCACTTCCCGCTGAAAGCGCAATCCTCGTTTTTCAAACTCAATACACAGCGCAGCAGCGTAAGCGCTTTCAAGAACGCCAGCACCTAATACTTTCTGAACTTCAACAGCAGCGCCAATAATCTCATTAGAAAAATCATCATCAAAATTTTGCGTTTTTTGTATCATTTTTGCGTTTTTCGCGTTACCTAGAAAATCGTTGTTCATTCCAATCCCTCCTCAACCAGTTCTGATGCCCGCAATAATGCGCGAGCCTTTGCTTCGGTCTCTTTCCACTCCAATTCAGGCACAGAATCAGCAACCACGCCTGCTGCGGCTTGCACGTACAGCATGCCGTCTTTGACGATGCCTGTGCGGATCGCTATGGCCACATCCATGTCGCCTGCAAAGCTTAAGTAGCCGCATGCGCCGCCGTAGATGCCGCGTTTCGTGGGTTCGAGTTGGTCGATCAGCTCCATCGCATGCACCTTGGGTGCGCCGGTCAACGTGCCGGCAGGAAAAGTTGCGCGGAGTACGTCGGCTTGCGTCATGCCGTCTTTCAAGATGCCTTCCACGTTGCTCACGATATGCATCACGTGGCTGTAGCGTTCCACCGAGAAGGCTTCGGTGACTTTCACGCTACCGATTTTTGCAATGCGGCCGATATCGTTGCGCGCCAGATCAATCAGCATCACATGCTCTGCACGTTCCTTGGGGTCGTTGATCAGTTCAAATTCTGCGGCCTTGTCAGCCTCGGGCGTGGCTGCGCGCGGGCGCGTGCCCGCCAGCGGGCGAATCGTGATTTTTTGGCCTTCGGGTGTGTGCTCATGTCGCACAAGAATTTCTGGCGATGCGCCGACGATGTGAAATTCGCCCATGTTGTAAAAATACATGTAGGGTGATGGATTGAGCGAGCGCAGCGCGCGATACAGCGAGAGCGGCGATTCGGTATAGCGCTTTTTTAGGCGCTGACCGACTTGCACCTGCATGACATCGCCCGCTTCGATCAACGCCTTGGCGCGGTTGACGGCTTTCAAATAGTCGGCTTTTGCAAACTCGCGCTCAATCGGAAAATCGGTAGATGCTTTCACCACGGGCGCGGTCACGCTATAGCGCAACTGGTCTTTCAATTCACGCAAGCGCTTTTTTGCACTTGCATACGCTTCAGTTTGCGAAGGGTCGGCATAGACAATCAAATAAAGCTTGCCCGAGAGATTGTCAATCACGGCCAGCTCTTCGGTGAGCAGTAGCATGATGTCGGGCAGGCCAAGCGTGTCGGGCGGGCACGCTTTTTCTAGTTTTTTTTCGATGTGGCGCACTGTGTCGTAACCAAAATAACCAGCCAAGCCACCGCAAAAGCGCGGCAGGCCAGGGCGAAGGGCCACCTTAAAGCGACTTTGAAATAAAGCGATGGCGTCCAGCGGATTGCCGGGAATCGTTTCAGTGACTTGTCCGTCCGTGATTACTTCAGTTTTAGAGGCGTTGCCAAAGCCGCTGGCGCGCAAATGCGTGCGCGCAGGCAGGCCGATGAAGCTGTAGCGGCCAAAACGCTCGCCGCCCACCACGGATTCGAGCAAGAAGCTGTATTTGCCTTGATGAGCGCCGTGAGCCAGTTTTAAATACAACGACAGCGGCGTCTCCAGATCGGCGAACGCTTCGGCTACCAAAGGAATACGGTTGTAGCCCGCATCGCGCAGGGATTTGAATTCAAGTTCAGTCATCATGACGGGGATTCTCCACGAGCCTGCATGGCTAAGCGCAATAAGCAGAGCTGTTCAAAGGTTTCGGCATCCAGTTTGAGGTGCCACGAATGCAGCTTTACGCCGCAAAAAAATAGCTTAAGCTGGCTTACGCCACAACCAGGCTCCCCGCCAAGCAGCTGCGCACGCAAAGGCGTGGGTGCTTTGGGCAGACGGATGAATATTGAACATGCACAAAGTGTAGCAGAGCAATGGGACACGGTCGGAGCACGCGATCCATGTAAAAAGTTTGCAGTAAAAACCCTGTTGAAGTGAAAGCGATTTAGATGGATACTTTTTAATACATAAAGCACGAGCGTTCTATTTTTTTTAATGCATAGGAGTTGGTATGAGCATGTCTCGCAAAGGGTTTTTAGGCGCAGCGCTGGCTGCATGCAGCGCGGTTGTGATGCCATCGCTGGCCTGGGCGCAGTCCAAGCTCGGCGACGTGATTTTCCCCAACGACATCACGCTCGGCGGGCAAAAGCTTTTTATCAACGGCTATGGGATGCGCTTCCGATTTGGCTTTCGCGTGTATGCCGCCGCGCTCTATACGCCTAGCAAGTTCGCCAAGAATGAAGAGGTGATTAAGCCGACTGTGGCCAAGCGCATGCATTTGGTGGCGCAGCGTGATGTGAAAGGCGATGATTTTGGCAAGCTCTTCACGCGCGCCATGGAAGAGAACATGACCAAAGAAGATTTCTCTAAGATCATCAATGGCGTGATCCGCATGGGTACCATTTTTGCTGATGCCAAACAATTTGCCAAAGGCGATGTGATCATTGTGGATGTAGTGCCGGGCACGGGCTTGATTACGACCTTTCGCGGCAAGCAGCAAGGCGAGCCGATCAAAGAGCCTGAATTTAGCCAAGCGATGATGCAAATTTGGTTTGGCAAGAAGCCAGCCGATGAGCAGTTGCGTGTAGCACTGCTGGGTGGGCAAAGCAGCGCGAATACCAATATCAATTAACAGAGATTTTTGTTTTTTAAGCCAATCCAAGCCCGCGCAATGCGGGCTTTTTTCTGCGCATTAAGAGAGCAATACAGCTAGATCCAGCATCGAACTCACGTGCGCGAGCGCAGGCGTAGCGCGAATGTCTTGCCCGTGGTTGTAGCCATACGTCATGAGCACCACCGGGCAACCAGCCGCGTGCGCGGCCTGCGCGTCGTTGCTGCTGTCGCCGATCATGAGCGTGTGCTGCGGTTGAGTGCCCAGCGCCTCGCAGGTCTTGAGCAGGGGCAGAGGATCGGGCTTTTTCCTCGAGAAGGAATCGCCGCCAAACACGTGACTGAAAAAGCCATCCAAGCCCTTGGCTTTTAAAAGTGGCTTGGCAAAAGCCAGCGGTTTGTTGGTGAGGCAGGCTATTTTGAGCCCACGCGCGCGGAGCGCTTGCAGGCCTTCAATTACACCGGCATACACTTTGCTCGCCTGCCCGTCGCAAGCGAGGTAGTGCGCTTGGTAGCTTCGCCAAGCCGCATCGTATGCTATTGAAATTATAGCGCTCTGCGCAGTATCTATACCGGCTACAGGGCCTTTTTGCACATAATTTAAGGCGCTGCGAATCAAATGCTCGCTTCCCTTTCCCACCGTGGCTTTTATGAAGGCGCGATCCACGGGCGGCAAAGAAAAATCGGCCAGCATGCGGTTGAGCGCTACTTCAAAATCACCCAGCGTATCAACCATCGTGCCGTCTAGATCGACGATCACAGCTTCCATGTTTTGCAGCATTACTTTAGCGCTGCGCGCATGCTGTCAATCACTGCCCGGTAATCCGGCTTGCCAAAAATCGCACTGCCTGCTACGAAAGCATCTGCCCCCGCATCGGCCACGCGGCGAATATTCTCTGGCTTGATACCGCCATCGACTTCCAAGCGAATGTCTTTCCCCGATGCATCAATGCGCTTGCGCACCGCTTCAATCTTGCGCAGCGCGCTATCAATAAAGGATTGCCCGCCAAAGCCGGGGTTCACGCTCATGATGAGGATCAAATCAATATCGTCAATCACCCAATCAAGCACATCCAGCTCCTCTGCGGGGTTAAACACCAATCCAGCCTTGCAGCCTTTGGCTTTGATCACCTGAATGCTGCGATGCACATGGCGCGAGGCATCGGGGTGAAAGCTGATGTAGTCTGCGCCTGCATCGGCGAACGCTGCAGCCAGTGCATCCACGGGCTCCACCATCAAATGCACATCCATCACAGCGGGCGAGCCATCAGGCTTCAGGGCATGCGGCTTAATGGCTTGACAAATCATCGGGCCAAAGGTCAGGTTGGGCACGTAATGGTTGTCCATTACATCGAAATGCACCCAGTCTGCGCCAGCGGCCAAGACGTTTTTCACTTCCTCGCCGAGGCGAGCGAAATCGGCAGAAAGAATGGACGGGGCGATGTAGAAATTGCGATTCATAACCGAGATTTTCTCATGCCAGTAGGGCTTGCAGCTTGGCTTGCGCAGCAACGCAGTCGCCTAAGCATTCGCTCACCCACAGCTCATTGTGGTACGTGGGCAAATAGCGCTCGCCCGCATCGCAAATCAGCGAAAGGATCGAGCCCGCTTGCCCGGCCGCTTTCATGTGCGCAGCCAAGTCAAGCATCGCTACAAAATTCGTGCCCGTCGATGGCCCCACGCGCCGCCCGAGCAGGCCTGAGAGCAGGCGCATCGCGGCCACAGATTCTGCATTGCTTATCACTTGCATCTGATCAATCAAGCCGCGAATAAAGCTCGGCTCCACGCGCGGGCGACCAATGCCTTCAATGCGTGAGCCAACGCCTGTTAAGTGCTTATTACCGCTGGCGTGGTACTGCGCAAACACAGAGCCTTCCGGGTCTGCCACGCAAAGCTGTGTCGGGTATTGACGGTAGCGCAAGAAGCGGCCAATGGTGGCGCTGGTGCCGCCCGTGCCTGCGCCCGCCACCACCCAGCTGGGCACAGGATGACGTTCGCGTGCCATTTGCTCAAACATGCTTTGCGCGATGTTGTTGTTGCCCCGCCAATCGGTGGCGCGCTCGGCGTAGGTGAATTGGTCCATGTAGTGGCCACCCGTCTCTTGGGCAATGCGTTGGGCAGCGTCATACACATCGCCAGCAGAATCTACAAATTGGCAACGCCCGCCGTAGAACTCAATCAGCGCAATCTTCTCGGGCGACGTGCTGCGCGGCATCACAGCCACGAAAGACAGGCCGAGCAGCCGTGCGAAATACGCTTCGCTCACGGCGGTAGAGCCGCTTGAAGCCTCCACCACGGTCGAGCCTTCGTGCAACCAACCATTGCACAGCGCATACAGAAAAAGTGATCTGGCAAGGCGGTGTTTCAGGCTACCGGTGGGGTGTGTCGATTCGTCTTTGAAATAAAAATCGATGCCTGCGTTGTTAAAGCCGGGCAAAGGCAGAGCGATCAAATGCGTATCAGCGCTGCGCTGAAAATCAGATTCGATTTTTTCAATCGCTTGGTGCGCCCAAGCGCGTGGGTGCGGGTGGGAAGGTTGGGCTGCAAGGTTCATGCAGAGAATTGTCGCAGCACTTTACGACTTATTCAAACAACACCAATCGCTATTTAATTTATAGCAAACTATGCAGATAGTTTGCCGGCTACACGCCGAATTCATGCATAACGCTTGCTGCGCAAGTTATTCTTCATCTCTTTGAGCAAGGGTTGCAGCTTCGCGCTGCCAATCCGCAAGGCCACGCTCGTAGCCAAAATATCGATCATCAGCAAATGCAGTAGCCGCGAGACCATGGGGCTGTAGCGGTCGTAGCCTTCTGGGTGATCGGCGGCCAAGTGGATATGGCCAGCGGACGCCAATGGCGAGCCGCTGGCGGTGATCACAATTGTTGTTGCGCCATTTTTGCGCGCAATATCGCATGCATCCATCAAATCGCGCGTGCGCCCTGAATTGCTGATCACCACCACGCAATCGCCGGGGCTTACCGTGGACGCGCTCATCACCTGCATGTGGCCATCGCTGTAGGCAATTGATGTGACGCCAAGGCGGAAAAATTTATGCTGCGCATCTTGCGCCACGATGCCTGAATTGCCCACACCGTAGAACTCAATGCGCTTGCGTTGGTTGTAGGTCTCGGTCAGTGCAATGGCTGCTTTCTCGTAGGCAAAGCTGCTTGCATCGTTGCGGTATTTCAGAAAGGCTGCCACGGTGTTGTCAATCACCTTAACCATCACATCGCCCACTTTGTCGTCTGTATCCACACTGCGGTGAATAAACGGTACGCCTTCGCTCACCGAGCCTGCCAACTTGAGCTTGAAATCAGACAGCCCGTCGTAGCCCATGCTGCGGCAAAACCGTACCACGGTCGGCTTGCTGACATGCGCACGATCCGACAATTCGCTCACGGGCAGCGAAGCAAATGCACGCGGATCAAGCAGCACAAGTTTGCCCACGCGTTGCTCTGCGGGGGCCAAGGAAGGCAACGATGCCTTGACACGTTCTAGCATGCTCATGATTCTTCTTCCCAACAAAAACCATCTTTGGCGATCATTGCGCTGGCCGCGCTGGGTCCCCAGCTACCAGCCGTGTATTGGCGCGGTAAATTCGCATCTTGCTGCCAAAACTGCAGCACTGGCTCCACCCAGCGCCAAGCTTCTTCTTGCTCATCACTGCGCACGAATAGATTCAAACGGCCATCGAGCACGTCAAGCAGCAGGCGTTCGTATGCGCCCACGCGCTGGTTGCCAAATCGCTTGTCAAAATCCAAATCGAGCTGAGTGAGGCTGAGCGTGTTTGTGTCGCGCCTGTTGGTTTGGCCTTGCGCCATCAGATGCAGCTCTAGCCCGTCTTTCGGCTGGAGATGAATCACCAGTTTGTTGGCACCGCCGCCCGGTGTTTGAAAAATCGCATGCGGTGTTGGATGGAAATTCACCACGATGTGCGCCTCGCGCTCAGCCATGCGCTTGCCAGTGCGAATATAAAAAGGTACACCCGCCCAGCGCCAATTGGCGATCTCAGCTCGCAGCGCCACAAAGGTTTCGGTTTGACTGGTGGCGCTCACGCCCGTCTCTTGCAAATAGCCTAGCACGGGTGCGCCGTCGATGGTGCCTTGCGCATACTGGCCGCGCACCACGTGCTGCGCCAGTGTGGCTGGTGTCCAGCGCTTGAGTGAGCGCAGCACCTTGAGTTTTTCATCACGAATGGCGTCGGCATGCGCATTGATGGGCGGCTCCATCGCAATGGCGCAGAGCAATTGCAGCGCGTGGTTTTGCACCATATCGCGCAGCGCACCAATGCCATCGTAATAGCCACCGCGCTTTTCTACGCCCAAATCTTCAGCCATCGTGATTTGAATATTGGCAATGTGCTCGCGCCGCCACACTGGCTCAAAAAGCGCATTCGCAAAACGCAGCGCCATCAGGTTTTGCACACTCGGCTTGCCGAGGTAGTGATCAATGCGAAATACTTGTTTTTCGGTGAAGTGCTGCAATACCGTCTGGTTGATCTCTTTGTTGCTTGCCAGATCATGGCCAAGAGGCTTTTCAAGTACGAGGCGTGTTGTTGGTGTGTTCAAACCCGCTGCACCGAGTTGCTGGGCAACGGCAGTAAACAAATGCGGTGAGACGGCTAAATACATTACCGTCACCTCAGCGCTGTGCTCATCTAAGCGAGACTTCAGCGTGGCATAAGCATCACTCTTGCTCAAATCCATGCGCTGGTAATGCAGCATGCTGGCAAACTGATTAAATTCTTCTTGACTCGGGCGCTTGGCCAGCTCGACTTGATCGAAGCGCGTGCGGATGAGCTCACGATACTGCACATCGCTCATTTCCTCACGCGCCACGCCGATGATGCGGCCACCCAGCGGCAGCGTGCCATGGCGAAACGCTTGAAACAGCGCCGGCATGAGTTTGCGCCATGCGAGATCGCCCGTGCCGCCAAATAAAACCAGATTGAAAGCCATGACCGTATGCACTTAAATGAGCTTGTGATTTAGTTACCTTAATGTAACTCAATTCCGTAACTCAAGCAACATGCCCTGCTACACCTTCAAAAACAGAGTGCGGTTTTGTGTAATGCACATTGTCATAGGTGTTTTCCCTGTTAATCGTCATGTTAAAAGTTCGTTACAGTCACATCCAATGTAATTTTATTTCTGTTAATCACGCTCACTTTGGAGAATCTATGAAAAAGTTATTTGCATTGTCACTTTTGGCCCTGTCCGCTGCGGCGGCCCAAGCGCAAACTGTGAATATCATTTGCTCGGTGCAAGCTGAGTGGTGCAACATGATCAGCACCGTGTATGCCAAAACCACGGGTGCAAAAGTCAACATGAGCATGAAGGGCTCGGGCGAGGCGCTCGCGCAAATCATTGCTGAAAAGGATAATCCAAAAACTGATATTTGGTTTGGCGGCACAGGCGATCCGCACCTTGCAGCTGCTGAGCAAGGCCTTTCAATGGAGTACAAATCGCCTTCCATGGCTCAGCTGCACACATGGGCGCAGCAGCAGGCTGAGCAATCTAAATACAAAACCGTCGGCATCTATTCCGGCCCGCTCGGCTTTGGCTACAACACGGAATTGCTCGCCAAGAAAAAAATCCCTGCGCCGAAAGCGTGGAGTGATTTGGTCAAACCCGAATACAAAGGTGAGATTCAAGTTGCTAATCCAGGCTCCAGCGGCACGGCCTACACCATGGTGGCCACGCTCGTGCAGCTCATGGGCGAAGACAAAGCCTTTGAATACATGAAGCAATTGCACAAAAACATCAGCCAATACACCCGCTCTGGCACCGGCCCGATCAAATCCGCGGCGCGCGGCGAGACGGCCGTATCGATCAGCTTCGTGCACGATGGCGTGGGCGAGAAAATGGCTGGCTTTCCTTTGGAGACCGCCACGCCAACAGATGGCACTGGCGCTGAGATCGGCTCGATGAGCATCATCAAAGGCACGCGCAATTTGGAAGCTGCTAAAAAGTTCTATGAGTGGGCTTTAACGCCGGCTGCACAAGAAATGGCCGTGGCTGCTAAGCAATTCCAAGTGCCGTCGAATAAATCAGCTAAGAACGATCCGCGCATTCCTGATTTCAAAAAAATCAAATTTATTAATTACGACTACGCGAAATACGGTGCATCGGCTGAGCGGCGCCGCTTAATTGCGAAGTGGGAAAAAGAAGTCAATTCGTTGCCGCGCTAAGCATTGAATTGCACACATTCAAAAAACCAATTCGGGTGCGTACGCGAAAGACGCAAAAGTTACGCGAAAGACGCGAAAAAGAAAACCAAGGTGATTGGTTTGATAGCTTGTCTTTGCAGGTAACTATCTTTGCGGCGCATGGAGCTTGAGAAAAAATATGAATCAAAACATCACCGACTCCAGCGCACATCCGAATCGCGCTATTTTGGTGTGGCTTGTGATTGGCTTGCTTGCCTATCTTGCCTTGCCTTGGTATGCGATTCAGGATTCAAATGGCTTGTTGCAAATTCCCAATGTGTTTGCTAGCTCGGAGGCGGGCAATGGCCTCATGCAGGCGAGCACGCATGGCAAGCCTTGGCTTTGGTTGGGCTTGGTTGGTTTGTTGCTGGCGGGTTTGTCTGCGCTCATGGTGCCTACGAAAAGCCAAGGCGCTGTGTTGATTGCGGGTGGCCTGTTTGGATTGCTCGGTTTGCTCGGCTCTGCTTTCAGCATTGGCGCGAAGGGCTGGTCTTTTGCTTGGATGAATGCAAGCTTTGGTGAGTTGGCAAGCAATCAATTTGGCATCGGCTGGGGTGCCATTATCGTTCTTGTCACTTTACTGGTGCTCACAGCTTTTGGCGCTGCGCGGCGCGGCTACTTCAAAGGCGATTTATTTATTGCGGCAGCGGTGTTTGGCTGTGCTGCGTTGCTCGCATTGTTCATTTTGTTTCCAGTGCTCAAGGTACTCACTACTGCGTTTTTCTTAAGCGCTGATGATGGCTCGAGCAGCTTTGCGCCCAGCTCCATGTGGACACGCATTGCCAGCGAACGTAATTTTGGCCTGAGCTGCGTAGCTGGAGGTCAGCGCTGCGGGGTCGCTTGGAATACGCTGTTTCTTGGCCTGATGACCGCCACTTCCACTACCGTTTTAGGCACGCTCATGGCGCTGATGGCTGAGCGCGCGAGCAAGCGCTACACGAAGCCATTGAATGTTTTGGCGATGTTGCCGATCATCACACCTCCCTTCGTGGTGGGCCTCGGGTTGATCTTGCTGTTTGGCCGCGCAGGTGTGGCCAATCAGTTTTTGGAGTGGGCTTTTGGCATTGAGCCGACCCGTTGGTTTTACGGCTGGTTTGGTGTGTGGATAGCGCAGACTTTTGCGTTCACGCCGATTGCTTTCATGATCATGCGTGGCGTGGTGCAGGGCATTTCTCCTTCTCTTGAAGAAGCCGCGCAAACGCTGCGTGCTGATCCGCATCGCACTTTCATGACAGTGACGCTGCCACTGCTCAAGCCCGGCTTGGCCAACGCGTTTTTAGTTGGCTTCATCGAAAGCATGGCTGATTTTGGCAACCCGATTGTGGTGGGCGGGCAATTCAGCGTGCTCTCGACTGAAATCTTTTTCGCCATCGTCGGCGCGCAATACGATCAAGGCCGCGCGGCATCTTTGGCTTGGATTCTGACGGGCTTCGCGCTTGCTGTGTTTGCGATTCAGCGTGGGCTTTTGGGTAAGCAAAATTTCACCACCGTGAGCGGCAAGGGTGATTCAGGCATTGCCATGCCGCTGCCGCCGAGCGTCAAGCGCATTGTCTATTCAACAGCGTTGCCTTGGATGGCGTTCACCGTGATCGTATATCTCTTCGCCTTCGCTGGCGGCTTTGTACAAACCTGGGGGCGCGATTACACCTTGACTTTGTCGCACTTTAAAAATGCGTTTGGCTTAGAGATGGGCGAATTTGGCTTGGTCTGGGCAGGCACTGCTTGGAATTCACTGGGAACCACTTTGAAGCTTGCCGCCATCTCCGCGCCGCTGACTGCCACAGTTGGGTTGATGATTGCCTACCTGCTTGCCCGCACCGAATTCAAAGGCCAGAGTGCGTTTGAATTCTCCGCGCTGCTCGCCTTCGCCATTCCCGGCACAGTGCTCGGCGTGAGCTATATCTTGGCGTTTAACGTGCCGCCGATTGAGCTCACCGGCACAGCGCTGGTGATCGTGCTGTGTTTTATGTTTCGTAATTTGCCAGTGGGCGTGCGCGCGGGCACGGCGGCTTTCAAGCAGCTTGATAAATCACTGGATGAAGCCTCCATGATGCTGCGCGCCAGCTCGGTGCAAACGCTGCGCCATGTGGTGTTGCCGTTGCTTAAGCCCGCCTTGGTCGCGGCGCTCGTTTATAGCTTCGTGCGAGCAATCACCACTGTGAGCGCTGTGATCTTTTTAGTGACCGCAGAGAACGAATTGGCCACGACTTACATCATTGGCCGCGTGGGCAACGGTGATTATGGGATCGCGCTGGCATATTGCACAGTGCTGATTATTTTGATGAGCTGCGCGACTGCCTTGATCCAGTTCGCCGTGGGCGAACGCAAGCTGGGGCGACGCAAAGGCGTTGCCGCCCCTATCGCTGCACATTAATTCATACAAAAATAAGGACACACCATGAACCACGGCGTTGAATTCAAAAACATCACCAAGCGATACGGCTCAGATGCCTCCGCTCCTTTGGCCGTTAAAGGCATCACGTTTGAGATCAAAAAAGGCTCGCTCACCACGATCTTGGGGCCCTCAGGCTGCGGCAAGACGACAACGCTGCGCATGATCGCGGGCCTAGAGTCGCCCACCAGCGGCCAGATCATCATGGATGGCCAAGACGTGACGACGCTCGGCCCCGCGCAACGCAATGTGAGCATGATGTTTCAAAGCTATGCGCTTTTTCCGCACATGAACGTAATTGAAAACGTGGGCTACGGTTTGAAGATGAGCAATGTGCCGAAAGCGCAGGCGCTGCAACGCGCTAACGATGCACTCAAAAACGTCGGCTTGGTGGGATTCAATGAGCGCTTGCCCAGCG
The DNA here is from genome assembly GCA_043755865.1 of Variovorax sp. Taxonomy (GTDB): domain Bacteria; phylum Pseudomonadota; class Gammaproteobacteria; order Burkholderiales; family Burkholderiaceae_C; genus JANMDU01. The sequence goes on from JAYUSD010000086.1 coordinate 15,623, forward strand.
AGCTCTCGGGCGGGCAGCAGCAGCGTGTGGCGCTCGCCCGGGCTTTGGTGTTAGAGCCGGCCGTATTGCTCTTTGACGAACCACTTTCCAATCTCGACGCAAGACTGCGCCGCGAAATGCGCGAAGAAATTCGCGGCTTGCAGCAGCGCTTGGGGCTCACGGTGGCTTACGTCACGCATGATCAAAGCGAAGCGCTGGCAGTCAGCGACCAGATCATCGTGATGGATCACGGCATCATCGCCCAGCGCGGCACACCGCAAGATTTGTATGAATTTCCCGCTTCGGAATTTGTTGCGGGTTTTATGGGCGAGGCGATGCTCTTTCCCGCTGAATCGCTCGCCTCGGGTCAAGTCAAGCTCGGGCCTTTGCAGCTCACGCCGAAGAAGCCAGTGGCTGCGGGCAAGGTGAAAGTGGCGGTGCGGCCTGAGGCTTGGCAGATCCATGCGCATGGCTCAGGCATGGCCGCCAAGCTCGTCAAGAGCGCTTATTTGGGCAGCTTTTATGAATACACCTTTGATAGCGAGCTTGGCTCGATCTTCGTGGTGTCGGCAGATTTGGCGAATGTGCTGAGCGTGGGCGCAGATGTGTCGCTGTCGCTCAGCTCACATGGCGTATCGGTTGTTGCTGCGACGTAATCATTGACTGCTTTGGCGCAGGATAATAGTGACAAAGTACATGTCCGCTCGCCCTGAGGTATCGCAGGGCAGCCAAGGGCTTCGATACGCAAAGCGTACCCAGTCCTGAGGTATCGAAGGATCAGCCCGAACGGAATCTTAAGACCGTCAAGTACATGGATCAATCTATGAATCAATTAGAAGCTCTCAAACAATTCACCACCGTCGTTGCCGATACCGGCGATTTCAAGCAGCTTGCGCAATTTCAACCGCAAGATGCGACGACGAATCCTTCGCTGATTTTGAAGGCAGTACAAAAGCCCGAATACGCGCCACTTGTGCGTCAAGTCAAAGCTGCGCATCCCAATGCGCCGATGGACGAGTTGATTGATCGCCTCGTGGTGCGCTTCGGCCAAGAGATTGTCGGCATCATCCCCGGGCGCGTGTCGATGGAGGTCGATGCACGGCTCTCATTCGATCAAGCGGCCAATGTGAAGCGTGCCAAGCGAATCATCGCCATGGCAGCCGCCGCAGGCATTCCGCAAGAGCGCATCTTGATCAAGCTTGCGTCCACTTGGGAAGGCATTCAAGCCGCTGGCGAGCTAGAAAAAGAAGGTATTCATTGCAATCTCACTTTGCTCTTCGCTTTCTGCCAAGCCGTAGCTTGCGGCGAAGCCAAGGTGCAGCTCATCAGCCCCTTCGTTGGCCGCATCTACGATTGGTACAAAAAATCAGCGGGTAGCGCGTGGATCGAAGCAGACAACGCTTTGCACAATGACCCCGGCGTGAAATCCGTTACTCGTATCTACAACTACTACAAAAAGAACGGCATCAAAACCGAAGTGATGGGCGCGAGCTTCCGTAATGTCGGCCAGATCACAGCGTTGGCAGGCTGCGACTTGCTCACTATTAGCACCGATCTTTTGGCAATACTCTCTGCATCAAATGAGCCGTTGGCCGGTGTATTATCTGCGCAGAATGCTATGAAATCAGAAGCGCCACTGGTGAGCTACAACGAAGCCGCTTTCCGCTTTGCATTGAATGAAGATGCGATGGGCACCGAAAAGCTCGCCGAAGGCATCCGCGCTTTCGCTGCTGATGCCATCAAACTCGAAGCCTTGATCAAGGCAGCTTGATGAGTTGCCGTGCTGGGTACGGGCAGTACATCAGGATGCGATTGACTATAATCACCTTACTTTTTATCAAAATAGTAAGGTGATTTATGCTGTTGACACTAACTGCGAAACGTCAAGTCACTTTTCCTGCGCATGTGCTACTGAGTTTGGGTGCGAATGTGGGCGACAAAATTGAATTGCTGCCCAGCTCCGAGGGCTTCTTGCTCAAAACCCGATTGATAGACACTTCACGCTTGGGTGTACTGCGCAAGAAGATTAAAGCTGTTGCGCCAGATTTTGATGTCCATCGTTTTCGAGAAAGCTCGTATGACCGCTCGCTACGGGATTGACACTTCTATTTTGGTGAGGCTTGTTACGGGCTTGCCAGAGGCAGACTTTAACGAGACTGTGGAGCTGCTTTCTGCAATGGTAGAAAAAGAGGGGCGTCAGCTTTACGCCAGCTGCATGGTGATTGGGGAGGCATACATTGCGATGCAGCATCACTATGGCGTTAGTAAATCTGATGCGCGTCTAGGATTAACGCAAGCGTTGACGAGTGGCTTGGTCAAACCCATTCATGGCGATGCCACTCTTACAGTCATCGCGCAGGCTTCAAAAGGTTGCGGCTTAATGGATCGCTTGATTGCGCATGATTACGAGCAGGCCAAGTCAAACGTGCTTACTCTTGATCGAAAAATGGCGCAATTGGCGGGTGTGGAGCGTTTGAAATGAATAAACATGATGCTGGCGACACACGCGGAAAATCAATTTAAACAAGGTGCTAATGTGAAAGTTTTTACGCGTTGTGACCAAACTCTGGCTTGGAATCTCCTGCATAGTCGCTATGCCGATCATGGAAAAACTTTTGACGCTCGCATTGCTCTTACGCAAGATGCCAGTCGAATAAGTGCGCTCAGCCAAACCGCGCCGCACATTTTTGCTGATCTGTCGAAGAATCGTATTGACTCGGCCGCTGAAGTTCTGCTTATGCAGCTCGCACGTGAGTGCGGTGTGGAGCAACAGCGTGATGCGATGCTCGCAGGCGAGGCAATCAACAGCACCGAGGGAAGAGCTGTTTTGCATACACTTTTAAGGCAAAAGAAGCACGTGGCCGGCGTAGATGCTGAGCAGAGCGCTATGCAATCAGGAGTGGCTACTGAGAAGCTACGAGCGGTGCATAGCGTGCTCGATGCGATGCTGGCCTTTGCTGAGACCGTGCGCGCAGACGATGAAATCACCGATGTCGTCAACATCGGCATCGGCGGCTCCGATCTCGGCCCGGCGATGGCAACGATTGCTTTGGATGAGTTCGTGACGCCAAAAAAGCGCTTTCATTTCGTCTCCAACATCGACGGCCATGAGCTTGCCGCCACGCTTAAAAATCTAAAAGCAAAAAATACGCTTTTCCTCATCGCCTCCAAGACGTTCACCACGATCGAGACAATGACGAATGCTGAGTCGGCCAAAGCATGGTTTACCGCGCAGGGCGGCACAGATACGGCGCGCCATTTTGTAGCGCTCACTACGAATGTAGAAGCAGCCAACGCATTCGGCATCACCACGACTTTTGGTTTCTGGGATTGGGTGGGAGGGCGCTACAGCTTATGGAGCGCGATTGGCCTGCCGCTGGCGATAGCGATTGGCGCAAACAATTTCCGCGAATTTTTGAGTGGCGCAGCTGAGATGGATGACCATTTCGCCACAGCGCCTCTTGAACAAAATCTTCCCGTGCGCCTCGGCCTGCTCGATGTTTGGTATCGCAATTTCCATGGCTTCACGAGCCGCTGCGTCGCGCCCTACCATTCCGCGCTGCGCCGCTTCCCCGCGTATTTGCAGCAGCTTGAGATGGAGAGCAATGGCAAGCGCGTGGACAAGAGTGGCCAAGCGCTGCCGTTCCACGCCAGCCCTGTGATTTGGGGCGAGCCGGGCACGAATGGCCAGCATGCTTTCTTCCAAATGCTGCACCAAGGCACAGAGGTCATCCCGCTGGAGTTCATCGCAGTAAAGCATGCCGCGCACAGCATGCCGGACCACCACACCAAGCTGCTGGCCAACGCCATTGCGCAATCGCAAGCTTTCTTGCAAGGCAAAAGCTCAGACGACGGCCATCGCCATTTCCCCGGCAATCGCCCGAGCACTTTCATCGTATTGGATTCGCTCACACCCGCGTCACTCGGCGCGTTGATTGCGATGTACGAGCATCGCGTTTTCGTGAGCGGCGCAATTTGGGGCATCAACAGCTTTGATCAATTCGGCGTGGAGCTGGGTAAAGTGTTGGCGCGAGATGTAGCGGCGAGATTGCTCAGTGGGAACGTAGAAGGCACAGATGCTTCAACAGCCACTTTGATCGCGCGCTTGCGCTGAAGGCATCTTTTTATGAACATCGTCTTCGATTTCGGCGCCGTGCTCGTTAACTGGCGACCTCATGAGGTGGTGCGCAAGCATTTCCCTGAAATTGCCGATTCACCCGAAGCAGCAGCGCAGCTTGCCAGCAATTTCTTCGCACATCCTGATTGGCAAGAGTTCGATGCTGGCCGCGTGAGCGCGCAAGAGATCTCGCAAATGTCCGCCACAAGGTTGTCGCTTGGGCTCCGTGCGGTGCAACATATGGTCGACGCTATCGAAGACCACATCACACCGATTGCCACGTCTGTGCAAGTGCTTGAAAACTTGCATGCAGCGCGCCAAGAGCGAAGTGGGCATCCACCCAAAGGCTACAAACTCTTTTTCCTCTCCAACATGCCGGCCCCCTATGCGCGCGGCCTAGAGCGCCACCCCTTTATGCGCTGCTTTGATGGCGGCATCTTCTCTGGTGATGTAGGCCTCATCAAGCCGCAGCCAGAAATTTTCGACAAGTTAGAAGATAGGTATGGCCTCAAAGATCAGCGCATCCTCTTTGTTGATGATCACAGCGCCAACATCGCCGCTGCACAAAAGCAGGGTTGGCAAACTTTGCATCTGACGGACTCCGCGCAATTGAGTTCATTACTCAGCGCTGAGCTTCAATCCCACTAGCGCGTGGACGGCAACCAACGCCGCAATGTGCTGTTTCCTTGATCTTGATCAAGCAGTCGATTGGCTATGCGGCCTAGCATAAGTGCCTAAGTAGCCCAAAAAGAGAGCGACCACGACGCGGCTTGCGTCGTCGATGGGTTATTGCGTTTCAGTGAAAGCGAGGTATTTATGTTCAAAAATATTCTTCTGGCAACCGATGGCTCAGAGGTTTCCTTACGCGCGGCGAGCATGGCTGTAAATCTCGCACGCACGCACGGCGCCACGGTCACGGCCGTTTATGTGATGGAGCCATACCCTTATCTTGGCATTGGTGAATCCAATCCGTATGGCATGCAAGCCTATGCCGCCACAGCGCAAAAGCTTGCCGCCGATGCGCATATGGCTGTTGAAAAGCTTTGCACCGAGGGCGGCAGCGCCGTCACGTTGGAGGCTCGCGCGATTGAGAATGTCGGTGCGGCTGCTGGCATCGTGCAAACGGCAAAAACTGAGGGCGCAGATCTCATCGTCATGGGCTCGCATGGCCGCAGCGGCATTGCTCGCTTGATGCTTGGCAGCGTGACCAACCGCGTGCTGGCTGAGTCGCCAATACCTGTGCTTGTGGTGCGTTAGAGAGCGTTGCCAACTTCCGATGCGTTGTTTCGCTCAGGAGAGTGCGCAAATCTGTGCCATAATCCAGCCTTCGGGTTTTCCCGAATTTTGTGCATCACCATACATCTTGGGCGCTCAACCCGGTAAATCCGTTTGCTGAGACAACAGAGCGCCATCTAAAACAGAGCCTCGCATAGCAGGCCTCTTGTTTTAAGAACACTTGTTTGGATGGTTGATGTGATATCAATCCGTCCGAATGTGGTCAAAACCTCCGACCCTTCAGACAATTATGGACTTCGCGCCCATGCATCGGCATGTGCGTGATTGCTATTGCATGAACGACTTTACTGAAGAATTTAAATCTATTTCTGCTGACACCTCCGCGGAAACATCGGATGTAGCAATTATGCAGACAGCCGGCACAGGATCTGCCTCTGACGCTATTAAAATCATAGCGAATGAAGAGTTGGCTGAAGCCGCAGTTTCTGAGCATGCTATTGACACGGTTGCTCAGCCCATCGCTGAAGCCGCCCCTGTTGATGCAGGCCCGAATCCATTTGAGCTGCTCGGCTTGGCTCCAGCACTCATCAAAGCCATCGCCGATCTCGGCTACAAAGCCCCCACCGCCGTGCAAGCGCGCGTGCTGCCATTGGCCATGACCGTGAAAGCTGTAGATGGCGAGATCACCAAAACTGTCGTCAACGACTTGATGGTTTCCAGCCAAACCGGCTCCGGCAAGACTGCCGCCTTCTTGCTCCCCATCTTGCATCGCCTGCAAACCGATCTTCATGATCGCGAAAAAGAAGAGAGCTTGGCTTGGAAGAAAACTTTGGAAGAAGCCGCCGAGCGAGGCGAAATCGCGCCAAAGAAGCCCAAGCGTAAAAACCCAATTGACCCGCGCAATTTCCGCGCCGCCACACCGCAAGCCCTCATCCTCTGCCCAACCCGTGAGTTGGCGCAGCAGGTGGCCAATGATGCGATTGAGCTGGCTCGCCACATGACTGGCGTGCGCGTGGCCAACGTGATCGGCGGTCTGCCGTATCAAATTCAAATTGCCAAGTTGCAAAACGCCGATCTCGTGGTTGCCACGCCTGGCCGCTTGCTTGATTTGCAGCGCAATGGCCAGATCAAATGCGAAGGCGTGAAATGCCTCGTGCTTGATGAGGCTGATCGCATGCTCGATCTCGGCTTCTCCGATGATCTCGCCGCCATCCATCAGCTCACAGAAAAGCGTGAGCAGACCATGATGTTCAGCGCCACATTTGCAGCGCGCATTCAGCAGCTCGCAGCGCGCGTCATGCGCGACAACGGCAAGGCTGCTCAGCGCATTGCGATTGACAGTCCGACTGACAAGCACGTTAACATCACGCAAAAGCTCTTCTGGGCCGACAACTTGGTCCACAAGCGCAAGCTGCTCGATCATTGGATGCGTGAGACGAGCATCGTGCAAGCCATCGTGTTTGCCAACACGCAAATCGAATGCGATTCGCTCGCACAAGATTTGATCGATGCTGGCTTTGATGCCGCAGCATTGCATGGCGCGCTTAGCCAGCATTTGCGCAACAAGCGCCTCAAAAGCCTGCGCGATGGTCACATCCAATTCTTAGTCGCAACCGACGTTGCCGCTCGCGGCATTGACGTGCCCAGCATTTCCCACGTGTTCAACTACGGCCTGCCCTTGAAAGCCGAAGACTATACCCACCGCATCGGCCGCACAGGCCGCGCAGGCCGCGACGGCATGGCCGTGACTTTCGCTGAGCCGCGTGACCGTTTCCGCATTCGCGATATTGAAGATCACACACGCCAACAACTCAAGGCCGATGTGATTCCTGGCTTGGAGCCAACCGATCGCCCGCGCGAATCGAAGAAGCCGTTTGGCAAATTTGGTGGTGGCGGCGGTGGTGGTTTTGCAGGTAAGAGCTTTGGTGGCGGAGATCGTGACCGTGGTGGCTTTGGTGGTCGTTCTGGTGGCGGCGGCGGTGGATTTGGCGGTGATCGTCGTGAAGGTGGCGGTGGTTTTGGTGGCCGTCCAAGTGGTGGTTTCGGTGATCGCTCAGGCGGTGGCGGAGATCGTGGCTTTGGTGGTGATCGACGCGAAGGTGGCGGTGGCGGTTTTGCAGGCCGGCCTGCCGGCGGCGGCTTCGGCGGTGATCGCGGTGGCGAACGCAGCAATGACCGTGGTTTTGGTGGAGACCGTCGCGAAAGTGGTGGCGGTGGCGGTGGCGGCGGCGGCTTCGGTGGCAACGCTGGCTTCGCAGGTCGCTCAGACAACAGATCCGAAGGCCGCAGTTTCGGCGGTGGCTTTGGTGGCAACGAGCGTGGCGGTGATCGCGGTGAGCAACGCAGCTTCGCCCCACGCGGTGACGACAATCGCAGCCGCGAAGGCAACTCTGGCGGTGGTGGTTTCGGTGCCGGCAACGGCGGCGCAACCTTCGGCAAAAGCTTCAAACCTCGCGCTCCAAGTTTCGGCGCAGGCGCAGGTGCGAATTCAAGCAGTAATGGCTTTGCAGACAACAAATTCTCTAAGCCAGCCGGTGATTCTCGCGGAGACTTCAAAGGCGGTTTCAAAGACGGCTTCAAAGCAGGCCCAAAGCCTTTCGCCAAAGCAGGCTTCAAGCCAGCAGGCAAAAGCTTCGCCAGCAAAGCACCACGCAAGCCTTGATATAGATTGGCTCGCAACCTAAATGGTTGACGCTCTCTTAAAAAGCTGCCCGCACTCCGTGCGCGGCAGCTTTTTTTATGGGGCTCGCGTTATCCCTCAAAATAGCATGCATGAGCAAAGCCCTTCACCTAGCGTTCAATCTCCCAGCAGCAGGGAGCAAGCCGTGAAGCCTTTAGAAAAATTTTTCACAGACAACCCAGCGTGGCATGAAAAGATCGGTGCGATCCACGCCTTGCTGGAGCGCGTGAAGATCAGCGAAGAGCAATCGGGCGATGTGCTCCAGTTGCGCAAACGCAATCGCATCCTCTCTGTGCATGCTTCTACGGCGATTGAAGGCAACCAGCTCACCGTGAGCCAAGTCACCGATGCGGTCAATGGTAAGCCGGTTTGGGGGCCGCCTAAAGACATCAAAGAAGTGCAAAACGCTTGGCACGCTTACAACGAGATGCCCAGTTATGCGCCTTGGGCAGCGCGCGATTTGCTGCTTGCGCATTCGCATCTGCTCAATGCCCTGCCCGGCGAATCAGGGCAGTTTCGCTCAGGCGGCGTAGCGGTGGTGGGCGCTGATGGCACGTTGCTCCATCGCGGCGCGCCTGCGCTGCAAGTGCCAAAGCTTGTCGAGCAACTGCTCGATTGGGGGCAGGCCAGCGAAGCGCATCCGCTCATCAAAAGCTCGGCCGTGCATTACCGGCTGGAATACATCCATCCGTTTCGCGATGGCAATGGAAGGATAGGCCGCCTGTGGCAAACGCTGATTCTCTCGCAATGGAATCAGCTCTTCGCATGGATGCCCATCGAGACGCTGGTGCATCACAATCAAGCGCTCTATTACAAAGCGCTGGCAGATTCGCACGCAGGCGCGACGGTCGATTGCCGCCCGTTCATTGACTTTATGCTCGATGCAATAGCCAACTCGCTCTACAAATACATCGATATCGCGACGCAGACTGTTGATGATGACATCCAAGCGAGTGCAGATGTCCCTGTAAATGTCCCTGTAAATGTCCCTGCAAGTCAGTTGGCGGAGAAAATTCTGATCATGCTGCGCGCCAATCCCAAAGTGACTGCGCAGAAGATGGCACTTGCACTAGGCGTGACAGACAAAACCATCAAGCGACATCTCAAAGCGTTACGCGAGCAAGGCCGAATTCAGCGGGTGGGGTCAGACAAGGCTGGGCACTGGGAAGTGTTGGAAAGACTTCAGTGATTCGAGACAAGCAAACACTTTAGTGCTGCTTGAATCAAAGCGTACTGTGATGCATGGCAAGAAGCAGCGCGGTCTTGATTACACACCGCTATATAAATTTCTTCTATCCAAAGTTGGCACGAATTGGAATGAGGCGCACTCTGAAGCAGTGTCGAGGTTAGATCATGAAGAGCCGATTTTTTGGTTAGTGGCAATTCGAGAGCAAGACAAAAAAGAATATGTTCGACTTGGGGAGGCAAGCTATTTCAGCGGTCTCTATGTTGATTCTGAGGGCTTGCTTCAGAAAGTGAACCCGAAAATTGGCGCTGAGAGCCTTGCGCCGCAATGTCAGTGCTGCACGCATACTTTCAATGGAGTGCGGTTCACACGAAAATACGACTCAACTCAGCTATTGAGCTCTTGGTGATCAGCTATGCAGTAATTTTTTTGCGGCACTATGCGTTAAACCACTCTTCTCACCGGCTCCCGCACATGCAAAAACTTCGTCAGCAAATCTCTGGGCGCTGGGATTGAGATGGATTTGAGGATCTGGCCGACGTTGCCTCGGTGATATACGCCATGCGTGATGATATGAAAGAGCATTTCTTCGCGGGTCATGCGGCCTGCGTCGCCGTCTGTGAAGCTAAAGCGTAGGTTGGCTTGCAATTGCTCTGGCGTGATGGCGGCGCTGTATTGCTCGTACCACGCGTCTAGCTCGGCGACTGCGAATTGCAATTCAGCGAGATCGGGGGTCTCGACGGTGTTGGTCTCTAAGTAGCCGTGTTTTGCCCTAAGCAGATGCGCTTGGAAGATGCGATCGACGACGTAGATGTGGTTGAGGGTGCGGGTGGCGGTGTGCATGTGGCTCGCGTGTTCGGGCGCTGTGAGGGTGGCGAGCAGGTTGTAGAGCTCGTTGTTGGCCCATGTTTTTTGGGCGAAAAGGGTGGATTGAGCTTGTCCCCAAAAAGTGGACACTAAGAAGTGAGTTTTACGACTTATTTTTTGGAGATTCAAATGGCCAAAGCCAACAGAAGG
>JAYUSD010000087.1:0-4175 GCA_043755865.1 Variovorax sp.
GCCCGCAGTAACCAACCCGCAGGCTTTGCAATGAGCGACTTGTGGTTGAGCGACTCGTCGCGGTGCTCGCATTCATCTTCTTGGCATTCTTTAAGCAACCGAAGCAACTGAGCATGCTCTGGCCGGCCCTGAAGTTTGTCAATTTGATGTTGATAGTGCTGGTCGACAAAGGTTTCAACCGCGCCAATCGTTGCATAAACCGCGCGCTGGCCAAACAAAGCGGGCAATGCTCCCGTCATGAAACCCGCCACGCGCCAGGCCGGCAGCAAGCGACTGCGCTGGGGCCACGGCAGCACGGCATTGATTTTGTCTAAGTGGCCTTGCTCAGTCACGAGGTGACGCTTGGCAAATTCGCGCACACCCGCATCGCGTGAGACGGCGAGCAAGCCGCGATAAATCCACACCGCACCCGTCTCGCCAGCTTGATCAGAGCGCAAGTCACCCACCAGTTCTTTTGAGACGCGGGGTGCTTCAAACGCTCGTGCAATGCCCTGCATCTGGGGCCGCACGAGCAAAAACGCTCGGTAGATCAACTCCAAAGCAGGCGTTGCCCCCGGCAGCCGCGCGGCCATCGCCAGATAACGCCAACCGGGCAGCGTAGCCCACAAAGCCACAAATGCTGCTGCCCCGCTGATTACTTCACCCTCGGCACGTTGCACATGAAAGCGCGCCAAATAATCGCTGCGCGCACCACCAGCGGGCAGCGAGCAACTGGCCAAGCTCACGTCAGAAAAGCTCAGCGTTTGCAGCGGGTTCAAAGGCTGCAAGCCCTGATAAACCGCGATCTCGCGGCGGCACAGCGGGCAAGCGCCGTCATATAAAACGGTCAGTGTGGCGGGCGCAGGGTTTGTCAAAGTTATCATATTGCTTGATATTGCCAGAGCCACCACCAATTCGCCGAAACGCCAGGCAATCACGCCTTGATCGTGCGGGCATGATCAGGGCTTCAACTGATGCAGGCGCGAGAAACTCAAATGAATTACAGCCAACACGGACTAGCTACTAGACATAAACTGATGCGTGATGTTTGATGCAATGTGCGATAATAACGCTCAGCGTTTTAGGAGAAATTCATGCGCACCACTATTGATCTTGCTGACGACGTGTTGTTTGCCGCAAAAGACCGCGCCCGGCGCGACAAGAAAACCCTCGGCGAGGTTTTCACCGATTGGGGCCGTACGATCTTGCAAAACCCTCAAATTTTGGAAGCACCAAAGAATAAAGCCAAGAAAAAAATGACTGAAAGCGAAATAGACCGAAAATTCCGCGAAATGGGCTTCGTCACGTTTGCTAATCGTGAAGGCATCGGTCAGGTGACAAACGAAATGATCAATCGCATTCGTGAAGAAGAAGGCATCTGAATGATCGCCCTGCTTGATGTCAACGTACTGATCTCATTGCTAGATCGAGCACATCCTTTTCACAACACATCCAAAGCTTGGTTTATCGAAAACGCGCAACTTGGTTGGGCGACATGCCCATTAACGCAAAACGGCTGCATTCGTATTGTCAGCCAGCCCAGCTATTTGCAAGCCCTACCTATTCAAGTAGCCATCACTGATCTTCAAATGTTTTGTCAAAACTCACATCACCACTTCTGGCCAGATGATGTGAGCCTGTTGGACGCCACAAAATTTGACCACAGCAAAATCCACGGCCCGCGCCAGCTCACGGATTTGTACCTGCTTGGCCTCGCTGTCAAGCATCAAGGCCGATTTGTCACGCTGGATGGCGCGATTGCATTGAGTGCAGTGAAAAATGCAGCCAAGAAAAATCTTGTTGCCCTTTAGAGCACAAGCATCGGCAGTAAAAAGAGCGAACTATTTATGAGCAAGCCTAAAACTAAACCTGCCGTGCCGCGCTTCGCCACGGAAGCTTAAGAACGCGCCTATTGGGAATCCACCGACTCCAGCCAACACCTTAACTGGACGAAAGCTACAAAAGCCACTCTACCCAACCTACGCCCCAGCACCAAAACCATCTCGCTTCGCCTACCCCAGCACCTGTTCGACGGCATCAAAATTGCCGCCAATTCCCGCGATGTGCCTTATCAATCGCTGATCAAGGCCTGGCTGCAAGAGAAATTACAAGGAGCGACATGATGCGAGTCACGCTCACGATTGATGATGATGTTTATGCGACTGCCAAGGAAATTGCTCAGCAAGAACGTGCAACACTCGGCCAAGTCATGACACAGATGATGTGCGTGGGTATGCAAGATGAGCGTCGCCGTCGTCCAGAATTGATGCCTAGTTCAGCTCCCACACCTCTAGAAGTGAGTAACGATTTGGGCAAACGAATTCAAGCGCGGTTTTTAAATCAAGGTGAATTGCCAAATACTCCGCGCTACCAAATGCGGGTATCGCCTTTCCTGCAAGACAAACCAGCCACATAGCAGTTGAGAATCAGGATTTGACTTCAAAGCAGCCCCAGCCGTCGTTTCTGCCACCGACCTTTTCAGCTAGCTTTCCTAAGCGTTCTTCAATTGCGGAGACTGCATCATGAGATGGAAGAATCTCTGTGCTGGCTTCTACTTGGAACTTAAATCCTTTAGCCCTACCGTATTTGCTTATCTCGCATCGCAATACATCAGTTGTAGCATTAAGAGAAAAAGCTTTGGCAGAGTGCTCGTCTGGGAAGACTAAAGAAAAATTGAGTATGCGCGGAATCCAGAGATTCTCTCAGCTGGAAGCCATGCGATAAAGAACATCTCCGTTCTCGGTCGCTGGAAACACCCTGTCGTTGCGTTCACCAAAGGTCAACATGCCTTCGTAGACTACAACTATTTTCCATCCAAACGCAACAGGAGCTTCTTTCTTTAAAAGATTCAAAACCGGCATTAAGTCAGCGTGGCCTTCTGCGGAAAGAATCAAATCTGTCCCTCGATCGTTACTTCCCAAATGGTAATAAAGCCTAGGCTCTACTTTTTCTAAAGACGTTAGTAATTCTTCCATAGCATCAAATGAAGGATGGTCTCCTGCAAGCTGGTCTCGCAAATTTAAAAAAATCGACCCAGAATTGAAAAATGCTGCTCATGTGAGATGACTCAAATTTAAATGCTTGTGGAGTTTCTAAGCGTGATCTACGCATAAAAAACGAGTTGGTACAGTTCAATTGTGAACGAAACTGTTTTCAATCTTAAACGCATCGGTTAAATTCAGAACATGACCAACCGCACCGTTTTCTTCGTCTCCGATGGCACAGGCATCACCGCTGAGACCTTTGGAAATGCCATCCTCAATCAATTTGAAATGCAACCCCGCCATGTGCGCTTGCCGTTTATTGATTCGTTGGACAAGGCGCACAGCGTGGTGCGGCAGATCAACCATACGGCTGAAGTTGAGGGCAAGCGGCCGATTGTGTTTACGACGCTTGTGAATGATGAGGTGCTGTGGCTGATCAAAACGGAATGCAAGGCGCAGGTGCTGGATATGTTTGGCACTTTTGTGCATCCGCTGGAGGAAGAGCTCGGGATCAAATCGAACCATCGCGTGGGGCGGTTTTCGGATATTTCTAAAAGCAAGGTCTATAACGATCGGATTGAGGCGATCAATTACAGCCTCGCGCATGACGATGGGCAGAGCAACCGGGAGCTAGCGTCGGCGGATGTGATTTTGGTGGGCGTTTCCCGCGTGGGCAAGACGCCGACTTCGCTTTACTTGGCAATGCAGCATGGCCTCAAAGCTGCAAACTATCCTTTGATCCCAGAAGATTTCGAGCGCGGCATGTTGCCGCCAGCTCTGAAAGCGCAGAAGAAGAAAATCTTCGGCTTGACGATTGACCCGATTCGCCTGCATGAGGTGCGCCATGAGCGCAGGCCGAATTCTAAATATGCATCCATTGAGAATTGCCGCATGGAAGTGGCAGAAGCTGAGAGCATGATGCGGCGAGAAGGCATTCGCTGGCTTTCTACCACGACGAAATCGATTGAAGAGATTGCCACGACGATTTTGCAAGAGATCAGCCCGGAGCGGTTATCGTATTAGACTGATATGTCGAAGCTCTACATCAGAACTAGAAATGCCGTTCGCCCTGATCCTTCGATACCTCAACTGGCTACGCTTTGCATATCGAAGGGCTCGCTTGGGCTTCGATACCTCAGCCCGAACGGGAATTTTTAACCCGATCAGAATGGTCAATACTATAAAATCAATAGCACTCCACGCTGTAAATAC
>JAYUSD010000088.1:0-9958 GCA_043755865.1 Variovorax sp.
CCTGTGCTGCGAAAATCGGCAGCCGCAGCAACCCCAACCCTCGCGGCCTGTTTGCAACTCCGAGCATCTTCGCTCGCGATTGGTAGCTATTGCCAACAAAGTTTGCGCTTTACAGTCCAAACGCTCAGCACGCCAACAACCGGCCTGTGGGAGCCGTATTCGGGCGGGCGATTTTCGCAGCGCAGGGTTGAAACGCAGCGCGTTTTCTTACGTCATTTCAGGCGACAAGTGTCGCCACTTTCCCGAGCAGGGTACATGAGCCCGCCCGAATACGACTCCCACAGGCCACAGGCAAGCCGATCAAACCAGACGCATGCCCTGCGAATCAAACCAATGCAGTGCCTGCGTGTTTGCGGCCAAGCCAATCTCCTGTCCGGGCGCGATGCTGATCTCTGGCGAGACGCGCACCGTCAGATGCGTGCCAGCGGCATCCACATCGATAAACGTATCTGCGCCTGTGGGCTCCACCAAACTTACTGTGCCGCGCCAATCAGAATCGCTGTGCAACGTAATGTGCTCCGGGCGCAAGCCAAGCTGCGCCGCGCCTGAGGGAACTTGAACTGGTGATTTCGCTGCGGTAATTATGTTCATCGTCGGCGAGCCAATGAAGCTGGCGACGAACGTGTTGGCGGGCTTGCCGTAGATCTCAAAGGGCGTGCCCAGTTGCTGCACGATCCCGTCTTTCATCACGGCAATGCGGCTGCCCAAAGTCATCGCTTCGATCTGATCATGCGTCACATACACGCTTGTGATGCCACTACTCTGATGCAGGCGCTTGATCTCGGCGCGCATCTCCACCCGTAGTTTGGCATCGAGATTCGACAGAGGTTCATCAAACAAAAACAGCACAGGCTCGCGAGCCAACGCTCTGCCCATTGCAACACGCTGGCGCTGGCCACCGGAGAGCTGGGCGGGGCGGCGATCCAAGAGATGCGTGATTTGCAACATCTCGGCCACGCGATGGATCGTCTTGATGCGTTCGGCTTTTGGCACTTTGCGCATCTCCAGAGCGAAGCCAATGTTGTCCGCCACGCTCATCGTGGGATAGAGCGCATAGCTTTGGAATACCATCGCAATATCGCGCTGCGCAGGCGGCACGCCCACCACTGAGCGAGCGCCAATGCGCACATCGCCTTCGGTAGGCTCTTCTAAGCCGGCGATGATATTGAGCAACGTGGATTTGCCGCAGCCCGAAGGCCCGACAAGAATCAAGAATTCGCCTGGCGCCACATCAATATCGATTTTTTTGAGCACCTCGGTTTGTTTGCCGAGCTTGCCAAAGCGCTTGACTATTGCCTCAATTTTGAGTCCTGCTGCCATATTCTTCTTTCAACCTTTGACTGCACCAGCCGTCAGCCCGCGCACAAAATACTGCCCCGCCAACACATAAATAATCATCGTGGGCAAACCGGCGATCATCGCTGCGGCCATGTCTACCTCGTAGGCTTTCACGCTGCTCGAAGTATTGGTCATGTTGTTGAGCCCCACGGTCACGGGCTTGCTATCCGCGCCGCTGAAAGCCACACCGAATAAAAAATCATTCCAAATGTTGGTGAACTGCCAAATAAATGTCACCATCAAAATCGGCGTAGAAAGCGGAAAGATCACGCGCCAAAAGATTTGCCAAAAACCCGCACCATCCATGCGCGCGGCATTCACCAATTCTTTGGGAATACTCACGTAGTAATTGCGGAAAAACAGCGTCGTGCCCGCCATGCCGGCCAGCACATGCACGATCACCAAGCCTGTAACGCTGGATGATAGCCCCAGCATGCCGAGTACTTGACTCATCGGCAGCAACACCACTTGAAACGGCATAAACACACCAAACAACATGAAGCCAAACATCAACTCTGAGCCTTTGAATTTCCAATGGGAAAGCACGTAGCCATTGACTGCGCCCCAAGCGGTGGAGATCAACACCGCTGGCACAGTCATCATCACGGAGTTCATAAAAAAAGGCTTGAGGCCATTGCAATCCACACCCGTGCAGGCGCTGCTCCAAGCGGTTGCCCAGCTGCTCCAATTCAAACTATTTGGCAAGCTGAGCAAACTGCCCGAGCGAATCTGCTCTGCATCTTTAAAGCTCGTGGCGAGCATCACATACAGCGGCGCGAGGAAGAACAGCGCGGCGAGCAACAACACTGCGTACACCAGCCCACGCGAAAGATTTTTAGCAGTCATGCGATTAACGCTCATGAGACTTACTCCGCAGCTCACTGTACAAATACGGCACAACGATGGCCGCCACCGTCATCAGCATCACCGTCGCGCTCGCAGCGCCCAGCCCCACTTGCCCGCGATTGAAACTCATCGCATACATAAACGTGGCTGGCACATCTGTGGAATAGCCCGGCCCACCATTGGTGAGCGACATCACCAGATCAAAACTCTTGATTGCTAAATGCGAGAGCACGAGCACGGTGGAGAAAAACACCGGGCGCATGCTGGGCAAAATAATGCGCCAATAGATACGCGGCAGACTCGCGCCATCCATCTGCGCGGCTTTGATGATGCTGTCGTCTATGCCCCTTAGCCCCGCGAGAAACAGCGCCATCGCAAAGCCTGCGCTCTGCCACACGCCCGCGAGCACGATGCAATAAATCGCCGTGTCGGGATTAACCAGCCATTCAATAGGCTGCTCAGTGATGCCCCAATCTTGCAAGAGCTTCGGTATGCCCAGCGACGGATTAAGCATCCATTTCCAAGCCGTTCCGGTGACGATAAAACTCAGCGCCATCGGGTACAAGTAAATCGTGCGCAATGCGCCTTCTGCGCGAATTTTTTGATCAAGAAATATAGCGAGCAAGATACCCACCACACATGCGCCGCCCACATAGAGGAAGCCAAACACAAACATGTTTTTCAGCGCCACATGCCAGCGATCCATCGCAAACAATTTCGTGTACTGCTCCAGCCCCACAAACTCGTCGTAGCGCGGCAACATGCGCGATCCCGTCACGCTTAAGATGCCATTCCAAATCATGAAGCCGTAGATGAACGCAAGGCCAAAAAGAAAGCCCGGAGCGATCACTAGCTTTGGTAGCCAGTTGTCTTGTGTGCTGTGCATGAGGTAAGGCTAGGTAACGCGAAAAGCGCTAAAAGGGCGCGAAAAACGCGAAAGGAAAACCAAAAAAGGAGTTTGACGGGTTGTAGCCAGATCGCAAAAAAGCACTAAAAATCCATTGAAGTTTTTTAGCGCTTTTTTGCTTTCTTTTTTGCGTTTTTCGCGTTACCTAGTCTTCAACGGACTGAGGTACGCGAAAATTCGCTTACTTCGTCGCCGCAGCTGTGACCAGTTTCTTCTGCGCATCGGCCACGCTCATTTTGTCGTCGTTCCAATATGCGCTCACCATGTCTTTGATCGCGCCTTCAGCCGCTGGCTTGATCGCCATGCCATGCGCCACCGATGGCACGAGGCCGCCGGTCTTGGATGTCGCCACAAAGTCTTTCGCAGACTGCTGAGCGCAAGCATCAAACTTGCTCATGTCATGCCCCAACCGCACAGGGATGGAGCCCTTGTTTTGGTTGAACACTTCTTGGAATTCTTTGGAGAGAATCGCACTGGCCAAATCGGCTTGCGCTTTTTGAGCGCCCGCATCTTTCAGCTTAAACATGATGAAGCTATCGACGTTAAAGGTATAAGCATTCGCAGTGCCCGGCGCTGCGGCGCAGAGGAAGCCTTCGCCTGGCATTTTGCCAGCCGCAGTGAATTCGCCCTTGGCCCAATCGCCCATAAACTGGAAGCCGGCCTTGCCTTGGATGACCATCGCTGTCGTCAGATTCCAATCGCGTCCGTTAGACGCGTTATCGGTATAGCCTTTGAGCTTTTTAAAGGTCTCCAGCACCTTGGTCGTCGTGGCGCTGTTGAGTGCAGCGGGATCAAGCTTGATCAAGGCATCGTTGTAGTATTTCGCGCCGCCCACACCGAGAGCCACCGATTCAAACACGGTGAAATCTTGCCAATTCTGGCCGCCATGCGCGAGCGCCACAGCGCCCGATTTTTTGATCTTGTCAGCTGCGACGAAAAACTCATCCCAAGTTTTTGGCATACCAGCCACGCCAGCTTTTTTCATCACATCAGGGTTCGCCCACATCCAGTTGACGCGGTGCACGTTCACAGGCGCAGCCACATAGCTGCCCTTGCTCTTCATCACATCGGCCACCACTTTAGGAAGCAGGTCGTCCCACTTCTCAGCCTTAGCCACGGCATCAATGTTAGCGAGCATGCCTTCATTGGCCCATTCTTGAATCGCTGGGCCTTTGACCTGCGCGGCTGCGGGCGCGTTGCCTGCTACTGCACGGCTCTTGAGTGCAGTAGCAGCGTTATCACCGCCACCGCCAGCGACTGCAAAATCCTTCCACTTGTGCCCTTTGGCTTCCACCATCTTTTTCAGCTCAGCAGCCGATTTAGCTTCGCCACCGGATGTCCAGTAATGCAACACTTCTACGTCTGCGGCTTGTGCGGCAAAGCCGGTGGCTGCAAAAAGAGCAGCAGCGGTGATTTTTGTGAGTTTCAACATGTTTATCTCCTCGGTTTTGGCTTTTAGAGCAGCCAATCGGTTGCCCTGCCCGCCCTGCGCGGCCAGTTATTTTAATTATTCTTTAATTATTCTTAACGGCGCTTCAGGGTTTTCCCGTTTTTCTGCAACTGGATGTCTTTTGAATATTTTTTGTGCAGCGTTATTTGCTTCGCCCGCGCTTGGGCTGTTCCCCTTCGTTCGTGTCCTCCACGCTGGCCTTCGGCTGGCGCTCCCCCTTTACCTGACTGCGAGAAACAGCCCAAGCGCAGGCTCTGTGAGAGTTTTGTGCAACATGACTAACGTTGCACAAAGATTTGTTCAATTTGTTAGCAGGCCACGAGTTTGCAGCGTTGCGATTTGGGTATCTCCCGCAGCGAAGTAGAGGGGGAGGCACGCGCGCAGGGCCAGCCGGAGGACATTCGCGGAGGGGGATACCCAAAGCGCAGCGCTGCAAATTCGCAGCCGTTCTATCCAAACAAAGTGTTCAGTATGCTACAAAATTAATAGCGCACTACACAACAAACACGCCGGCTACACTTGAAAACACCAATAATCAAAGCGTCTTCACAGCAGATAACCGACGCAGCGCCTGCTGCACGATATCGCTTTGCATGCTGCGGTAAATCAACGCTTCCTCAGCTTCTTTGGCCAAAGCGCCGCTTTCGTTGAAACTGAAATCACGCTGCTGCAAAAGCTCGGTTTCGGCAATCACTTCATTGCCCGCTTTATCGCGCAGCCGGAATTTAAAGCGAATGCGCAACTGAAATTCACGCACCAGCCCTGCGGTGTTCACGCCCACCACCGTCTTCTCGCGCTGATCCTGCAACACATCTAAAACGACCTGCGCTGAATCGAGCTGGCGATTGTCTGTGATCACGCGCACGCCACTGGATTCAAGCGATCGACGCAGCTCTTGGCCGAGGCTGGAGCTTTCCGCAAACGCAGCGTACATCGTGCTGAACGGCAGATTCGGCGCTTGGCGCAAAGCAAAGCCGCAGGCGGGCAACCCCGCTGCCAGCAGTGCGGTAGATGCTGCGACCAGCAAACAGCGGCGCGGAGGAAAGGCAACGGCGGCAGGCGCGGCAGCGGTCGCAGAAAAGGGCCGTGGCGCAACCCAGGTCGTGCGGCGAGAGCGTTGGATCGGTGAGTTCATGATGTTTACACCACGATGTTAACCAAACGCCCAGGCACGACAATGATTTTCTTTGGCGCAGCGCCGCCCGCAGCTTTTTGGAAGGCCTCGCTCGCCAAGGCTGTAGCTTCAATCTGATCTTTGCTCGCACCGCTTGGCACAAGGATCGCGCCGCGCAACTTGCCGCCGACTTGCAACATCAGCTCAATCTCATCTTGCACCAAAGCCAGTGGATCGACTTGCGGCCAAGCGGCATCCAGCAGATCCCCGTGCGCTTGAGCGTAGCCAAGCTCTTGCCACAGCGCATGCGCTAAATGCGGTGTGGCTGGATAGAGCACGCGCAGCAAAATGCCAAAGCCTTCAAACAACACAGCCATGTCGCTTCGCGCGGCCACTTGCGTGCCATCATCGACCTTGAAGGCATCGAGCGCATTGAGCAATTTCATCGCGCCCGAGACCACGGTGTTGTATTGCATGCGCTCGTAGTCGTAGCTAATTTGCTTTAAGACGCTGTGAATTTCCAAGCGCAACGCTTTCGCATTTTTACTGATGTTTTTATAGTCAAATGAGCCGTTAGCCGGCACAGAACCTGCGCGACCTGCTATGAGTTTTATAGTGTCTAGCTTTCCGCCGTAACCCCACACGCGTTTCAAGAAACGGTAGCTGCCCTCTACCGCGCCATCGTTCCATTCCAGCGTAGCCTCAGGTGGCGCGGTAAACATCGTGTACAGCCGCGCGGTATCTGCGCCGTATTTATCAATCAACTCTTGCGGATCAATGCCATTGTTTTTGCTCTTGCTCATCGTGCCTACGCCTTCGTAGGTGATCAGCGTGCCGGCTGCTAGGGCCTTGCCATCATCGCCTTTGGCGTAGTCCACCTCGCGCAGCAGTTTCGCGCCGATGATCTTGCCCGCCTCATCGTGCACATGTTCCACATCGTGTGGCCAAAAATACTCTTTGCCGCCTTTGGCATTCTTGCGCGAGTAAATATGATTGAGCACCATGCCTTGGCAGAGCAGCTTGGTAAACGGCTCATCCATCCGCACCAAATCCATGTCGCGCATGACTTTCGTCCAAAAGCGGGCGTAGAGCAAATGCAAGATCGCATGCTCAATGCCGCCGATGTATTGATCCATGCCGGGGCCAATTGCAGTGCCATGACTTGCGGCAGATCCTGAAGCGCTACCAGAGGGGCTGAACGCCTTCGGCATCCAATAATCCACCGCATCATTGGTCATCACCGCGCTGTCTTTTTGATCTTGCTGCGGCAGGCAATAGCGAATGAAATACCAGCTCGAATCAACGAAGGTATCCATCGTGTCTGTCTCGCGGCGTGCATCTGCGCCGCAGATCGGGCATGTTGCGCCTTTATGAAAACCTTCATGCTTGGCAAGCGGATTGCCCGAGCCATCGGGGATGCAATCTTCAGGCAGCTTCACAGGCAATTGCGACAGCGGCACAGGTTGGGCGCCATGCTCCGCGCAATGCACGATAGGAATCGGCGTGCCCCAATAGCGCTGGCGGCTGATGCCCCAATCGCGCAAGCGCCAAGTGGTTTTCTTCTCGCCGAGGTGTTTGGCAGTGAGATCGTAGGCGACAGCATCTAAGCAGGCTTTGAATTTCAAACCATCGTATTTGCCAGAGTTGATTGCAACGCCTTCGCCTTTTTCGCCGTAATGATCTAGCCACGCATCCGTTGAAAAATCTTTGCCTGTAACTTGTACGACTTGCTTGATCGGCACAGCGTATTTCTTCGCGAACGCAAAATCCCGCTCGTCATGCGCAGGCACGCCCATCACTGCGCCGTCGCCATAGCTCATCAACACATAGTTGCCGACCCACACTTCAACCTGCTCGCCAGTAAGCGGATGCGACACAAACAAGCCCGTGGCCACGCCTTCTTTTTCTTTGACAGCCAGCTCAGCTTCCGTCGTGCCGCCCGCCTTTAATGCTTCGATTTTGATAGCTAGCGACGCAGACAATTCGCCGGCTCGCACAGCAATCGGATGTTCAGGCGCAACGGCCACAAATGTCACACCCATGATCGTGTCAGCACGTGTCGTGAAGACGTACATCTTGCCGTCTTGAATTAACTTGCCTTGTGCATCGGCAATCGAATGAGGAAACGCAAAGCGCACGCCCTCCGATTTACCGAGCCAGTTTTCTTGCATGAGGCGCACTTTGTCTGGCCAGCCAGTGAGCGTCGCGTTCGGATTGCCAATCTGCACGTGATCCAAAAGTTCTTGCGCGTAGTCGGTGATCTTGAGGTAGTAGCCCGGGATCTCGCGCTTCTCCACAGTCGCGCCCGTGCGCCAGCCTTTGCCGTCGATCACTTGCTCATTCGCGAGCACGGTTTGATCGACAGGATCCCAATTCACAATTTGCGTCTTGCGATAAGCGATGCCTTTTTCCAGCATCTTCAAAAAGAGCCACTGATTCCACTTGTAATAAGCCGGATCGCAGGCCGCCATCTCGCGGCTCCAATCAATCGCCAAGCCCATGGCTTGCATCTGGCCTTTCATGTGCTCGATGTTGGAATACGTCCACTTCGCAGGCGGCACGCTATTTTTCATTGCAGCATTCTCAGCCGGCAAGCCAAACGCATCCCAGCCCATGGGCATCAATACGTTAAAGCCCTTCATGCGCAACTGGCGGGTGAGCATGTCGTTGATCGTATAGTTGCGCACATGGCCCATATGCAACTTGCCGCTGGGATACGGCAGCATCGAGCAGGCGTAGTATTTCGGCTTTACGTTGCCTTGTGCATCTTTGGCGTGTTCGTGCACTCGGTAAGCGTCGCGTTCATTCCAAAAGGCTTGCGCCGCAGCTTCAATAGCTGTGTGATCGTATTTTTCTTGCATAAAAAACTCAAACCTAATTTATAAAAATGGATTTTTGATCGAGAGCGATCCACCGCCAAACTGCGCGGGGACTTGCACATTCAAACCGTGCTGCATATCCTCGGAGTAAAGCACTTCGCAGCGCATCTGAACAGCAGCGGCAACGATGTTGGCATCAAAAATATTGAACTGGTATCGCTGTGCAAGATGCGTGGCCATGTTGTGTGTGTTGACAGTCAGCTCACACACTTTGCACACGTTTTGTAATGTCTGGCTGATATCGATAATCTCAGG
Organism: Variovorax sp.; assembly: GCA_043755865.1. Taxonomy (GTDB): domain Bacteria; phylum Pseudomonadota; class Gammaproteobacteria; order Burkholderiales; family Burkholderiaceae_C; genus JANMDU01. The sequence goes on from JAYUSD010000088.1 coordinate 8,790, forward strand.
CCAAGGCATCTTGCGTTTGCCCCGCAGCACATTAGCAAACTCGTTGAGCACCTGTGCGCTGATGATGCAGTCTTGCGCCAGCAGTAGCTCCACACGCTCGGCAAAACGGTGCTTTTCAATCCAATAGACGAGCACATTCGTATCTAAGAAGATACTCATGGCAATGGCACATCTCGGCCACGAGAGCTTGTCTCTTCGGGGCCACGAGAATTCGCCTCTTCACGGTCAAATTTCCAGCCGACGGGCCAATAACCACGGTACTTGCGCATGGATTCGATCAGCTCCTGCTTTGTTGGCGCGCGGCTGATTTCAATAGCGGGAGTGACGCTCTTGCTTTTCTTCTTTACTGGTCGCACTTCTAACTCATCGCCCTCAGAAATCCCCAGCTCATGCACCAACGCCATAGGCAGGCGCACGCCTAAACTGTTGCCCCATTTCGCGACTTGCATGATGCTCTCCTGATGGATATACAAGCTGCAATTGTATATCCAAGCGGCACGCTTGCGCGCGGGTGTTCTGCGGGGATGTGCTGCGGGGACGTGCTGCCAAGGCGCTTTCGCGTCAGTGGCTCGGCAGTCAGGTTTATGGCTTAGCCGCTGGCGCTTGGGGATTGGCCACAAAGCCAATGCGCGTGAGGCCGGCTTTCTGCGCCACGCCGATCACTTCGATGACTTTGCCGTAGGGCACGGTTTCGTCCGAGCGCAGTTGCACTTCGGTGTCTTTGTTTTGCTTGGCGGTTTGTTGCAGGCTGGTGGCTAACGCGGGTAGTTCGATGGGTTGATCGCCCAAAAAAACTTTGGCGCTTTTGTCGATCACGACGGTGACGAATTTCGGCGCTTCAGTCGGCTTGGCGGCATCAGTGCTCGGCAAATCGAGCTTGATCGAGCTGGCCAGCAAGGGCGCTGTGATGATGAAGATCACCAAGAGTACAAGCATCACATCCACCAGCGGCGTGACATTGATCTCGCTCATGGGCTGGCTGCCCTTGGTTCGCTCGAGTTTGCCGAAGCTCATATTGGCAAGCCTCTACTAAAACTAGGTAACGCGAAAAACGCAAAAAGAATGCGAAAAACACGAAAAAATGCTTTTTGAATTTTTAGCGTTTTTTGCATTCTTTTTGCGTTTTTCGCGTTACCTAGATCTTAAGAAGCATGATGCGCCAACAACTC
>JAYUSD010000089.1:0-4138 GCA_043755865.1 Variovorax sp.
TCTATACCGGCTTGGGCTTGTTCTTTGTGATTTTGGGCTTGGGTCTGACTAGCAGCGTATTGTTGGGTTTTGATTCACCTCGCGTGCAGGTCGCCGCGCATCTGGTTGAGGCGGTGGCGTACTTTTATGGCGCGGCAGGCCTGTTGATGTATATGTTTGAGGATGAATACTTGACCCAGGATGAGCTGTTTGCAGCGGCAGCGGTGTTCACGCTGCTGGCTTGGGGTTTTGCATTCTTGTTCAGCGCTTGCCAAGTGTGGTATCCGGGGAGTTTTAACGCGGTGGCCACTGAACCACGCACTTGGTTGGAATTGATCTTTCTGAGTTTCAGTATCCAGTCTGGAACGGGCCTAAGCGATATTGTTCCTCTCACGCCTGCGGCACGCGTGCTGGTCGCACTTCAAATGTTCAGCGGGGTGATGTACATCGCCCTCGTGGTATCCAGGCTGGTCGCGCTGCAATATATCGCGCACGTTCCCAAAGATAAACGCTAAGGAGCCTCAGCAATCTCATCAAATCAGCCTATCCCCGGCATAGATGTTTCGCAGAGTGCTATCAGAAGCATAGTAAACGCCCATCCATCCTCATGCCCACAGTGCAAGAGGACAATCTCATCACAGCCGCCGCTAAATGCGACCCCGATGCCCAGCCGCTCACACCCAAGCAGCTCGCTGCCATGGTACCCATGCGAGCGCTACGCGGGCGGCCAAAACTACACAACGCCAAGCAACTGGTCTCGGTGCGCTACAGCCCCGACGTACTGGCCTACTTCAAATCCACAGGCGTTGGCTGGCAATCGCGCATGGACGGCGCGCTGCGCGAGTATGTGGCGCAGCATTCGCGCAGCGCGTAGCGCTTTGCTACGCCTTACCCGCTCGCCTGCCGCTCGCCTGCCGCGCGACGTGCCTGAAAAAGCCGAGGCCTTTCTTCTTGGGCGCTCTTGCCCGTAAGCTTTAAGCTGCTCGTCATTTGTAGCGTGAGTACCTTGGCTGAACGCGCTCCACTGAGAAAGCCTCGTCTTTTTCAGGCACATCTCGCGGCGGATACAAATGATTGGCGCGTTGCTCCTACTATCGATTCAATAGCACGCCGCGCAATACGTATGCCGGCGATCTGCTCATAAAGCTTTGAAAAATGATTGCAACTGGCTCAACGCCACATAAGCTCGTCCGATATCCAATTGAGCGGTTGCGCTTGCCCCAACGCCGCTTGAGTTGGATGCCAGAGCAGCTTTTCTAGCAACAGCACCAGGCCCTCCAAAGAATCTACGTTCAACCGATTTTTATTTGTAAATGCTCGCCATTGAAGCTGCTTGGATGCATCTTGACTGAAACCGCTCGTGAGCGCCAACGGGCGCTCATTGGGCAAAGGTGTGGCTCTGCGCGCAAAGGTGGCAGCGATAGCTTTGGCAAGCGTGTCGCCTTGCAAATCCGTTCGCTGCGCAATCACGAGCAGATCATAAAAATCCTTCATTCGGCTGTTTGCCATCTCTAGGATCACCATCGCATGGAATTTTTCAGCGATCACGGTATAGACCGGATACACGCGCAGCTTCGGCGAAGCAAAGCCTTGGAGCAATACGGGAAACAATACCGTCTCTGGCTCGGGTGTCACGGCATCCCCAAAGCCCACATCAATCTGCACCGTGCAGCGCGCAGAGCCAATTTTTCCGAGCATGCTAATGCGTGTGCCGCCATAGCTGTTGTCTTCGCGGATCGGCTCAAAGCGCAGTGATTCAGTGTCAAACACGATGCCATCGCCCAAATCCATTGCAGCGATTTCCCGGAAAGTCGCTAGCAAATGCTCCGCACCGTTTTCACCAAAACCGAGTAAATCCACGTCTCTCGTCGGGCGATGCGGCTGCCCATACCAAAGAGAAAACAGCATCGCACCTTTGAGCAAAAAGCTGTTTGCATGCTGAGATGCGCTCAGGCGGCAAAGCAGCCGCTCCAAGGCAAAGCGATTGAGCAGCAGGCTGTAATCTTCCCCGCGCTGCTTGGCTAGCTCAAGCAAATGCGCAAGAATGGAAGCCGAGCTTTGCGTTGCTTTTTGCGCCTTCATGCCACCAATGCCTCGACATACGGCCGCATGACCTTCTCCACGCGATTGATCTTGGCAAAGTGGCTCAGCTCAGCCACCGTGAGCCGGCGATTACGCCAAGCTTCTTTCAAAGCCTCTAGCGCCACATCAAGACCAATTTTGTGCCGAAACTTAAAGCAATCAGCCACCGTCTTGGCCACACCATAAACGCGAATCGGTACGCCCTTGACCATCACAGACTCAATGCCTTCTGAGTAGGCTGCGTCTCGCAGCCGAGCCACGCGCAGCGGCGGATAGCCCAATGCAGGTGTTTGCGTGCCCTCGGGCAGCGCGATCCACACCTCATGCGGCTGCTCACTGCCCAGCCCATGAAACTGTAGCGCCGAGAGCAGGCAAACCACCGCCTTCGGTACCCGCTGGCACACCTCCATCAGCGTCTGATGCTCCCCCGCCTCCGCTCCCGGTAGCGCATACAACCCGCGCGCCACACGCTCCAGCTGGCCCGCCTGATACAGCTTGAGCAGCAATTGCGCAGAGTATCCAAGCGCGCGCACATCAGCCGCGCGCAGCAAGCGCTGGCGACGAGCAAGTTTGAGAATGTGTTGGGATTGCTTCACGATAAGAAGAGTTTAATATACGCATGACTTAATTACAAGTCATGCGTATTAAACAACTAACTTCAAACGACTGCTAGCCAATTTTCTTGCGGATTTGATAGCACTCTACGCAGTATTCATGCCGGCTAGATGCCAATTTCGTTCAAAATTACGAGCTTGCTCCATCATCGTAAATTTCAAGGCAAATCAGCCTCTACCCGGCATAAAATCTGCGCAGAGCGCTATCATAATAATAGTAAGCACCTCTAACGCCAGCCACGCCATGCCAGCCCACATCACCATCCGCCCCATCCAGCCCACCGACTTCGCCGCTTGGAAACCGCTCTGGGATGGCTACAACGCCTTCTATGGCCGCGAAGGCGGGACTGCCCTGCCCGATGACATTACGCAAGCCACATGGCAGCGCTTCTTTGACAGCAGCGAGCCGGTGCATGCCTTGCTTGCTAGCCTGCAAACCTCTGAAGGCGAGCAAATCGTCGGCCTAGTGCATTACCTGTTTCACCGCAGCACCACGCGACTGAACGACGTGTGCTACCTGCAAGACCTCTACACCGCCCCCACCCATCGCGGCCAGCGTATCGGCGCGCAGCTCATCCAAGCCGTGTATGCCGCCGCCGCGCAAGCCAACAGCTCCCGCGTTTACTGGACAACTCAAACCACCAACACCAGCGGCCGCGCCCTCTACGACAAACTCGCCAAACATGCGGGGTTTATTGTGTATTCGCATGAGCTGTAGGCGCTCATAGCGCTAATTTCACTCAACCCGCTCGCCCGCCACGTGACGTGCCCGAAAAAGCCGAGGACTGTCTTTTTCAGCACTCGGTGCATGGTTTCCCGAGCTGCCGCCTTTTGTAGCGATGATTGCATGGTCTGCCGCGCCCGACCAAGACAGTCTTCGTTTTTTCAGACCCATCACGCGGCGGGTTGAGGTGGTTGGTGCGTCGTTCTGCATTTAAACAGAAGCACGTTGCAACGACCTTTAGAGCTATCATGATGTAAGCATGAGCCTCCGACCACAAAGAAACATTCATAAATGCCTTTTATCGACCACAAGCCGTTTGTTTGGTGAATTCGAAACTGACGACGCACTACTAACGCACGCATTGCCAGACTTTCATGATAGAGATGCCGCATTTCGTTGGTCTGAGGGGCCAGCGTCTAGGAGCGCATTCATATACTCGTTCCAAACGGAAGACGAACCAATCAAATCTGGGCAGGTGCCAAACTATTCACCTACCGGGGAGATAATTTCTGGATATTTAGCGTTGCTATTTGGCAAACGCTTTGATCACCATGGTCTGGTGGAGGGGAGCGGGTATTTTCATCTTCCAGACTTAGCAGAGTACGGACATCTTTGCCGGCATACACTCCCACATAATTCACATATGCCACGCGCAGATTTCTCAGTTCCACTAAATCTCGTGGAGTTTGCGAGATTTAAACCATTGCTCGAAGGAACTTCTGTTAATCACAAATTCGAG
>JAYUSD010000090.1:0-4114 GCA_043755865.1 Variovorax sp.
CGCGGCTGCACCAAAGATATGGCACACTAACTTTTCCAACAACATTTTCAAATCCGAAAGAGACATTGTATGCAAACCATTTCCCAAACAACCAAGCAACGCGGCAAACGCTTGCTTTTTTCATTGGCAGCCGCCTCTATTTTTGCACTGTCTGGCTGCGCCAACATGAACAACCCCAATCCTAACCAGCCCCCTGCGGACAAAGGCGTGTGGTTTATGGAGCCACTAAACGGTGCAACAGTCGGCCAAACATTCAAAGTCAAGTTTGGCGTGAAGGGGATGGGCGTGGAGCCTGCTGCTGCCGGCCAAAATGCAGGCAAAGGACATCATCACGTTTTGGTTAACTTAATGAGTAAGCCAGCTGGCGAGATCATTCCCTTTGATGCTCAGCACATTCACTTTGGCGCAGGACAAACTGAGGCTGAACTGAAACTGGCGCCCGGCCAGTACAAGCTCACCATGCAGTTCGCTGATGGCTTCCATTTAAGCTATGGCAAAGACATGGCGGCGACCATTGAAGTGACCGTGAAGTAAAGCGTGTGGCCCAACAAAAAACCCGCTCAAGAGCGGGTTTTTTGTATGCTGAAAACCAATTACTTGGCTTTCTTCATTGGCTTTTTGCTTTTCTTTGGCTTGGAAGTAGCGTTCATCATATCAATTCTCCTGTAGCAGTGATTTGTTTTACTAAGCCATTTGGCTCAGCCCCGTTAACCTGATTGTCAATCCAGCGAACCGTATCTTGATCAAGCTGTTTTCATAACGCCCCGTGCTCCCAAAGGTTGACACGGCTCATACGAAGATATGATTATAGTCAGCGATATTGTTAAAACTCATGCCTACCACCCGCTCAATTTCCAGCACTGCTTACAAGCGCACTGATTTTTTAGGGTTTTTACTGGTTACTCCGTTTTACCTGATGCTTGTTTTGCTGATTGTCGAGGCCGGTTTGGCGGCCACGACCACGGCGCTGATCATCCAAGCAAGCTACGACGTATCGCAACAAGATTTTTTAATCTCTGACTTTGCTTGGATTGTGGCGGCACAATCGGCGTCGTATGTTGTCGGTGCAAGCAGTTGGATTTTTGCTGAGCGTGCTGGCTTTGGCGCGTATGGCCGTTACATGCTGCGCTTCGCAAGGCACAACCGCAGCACACCCGCCCTGCTGGGCGACCGCGCCCAGCGTGAGCACGTGGAGCCGTTTCTGACCAACGAGACTTTTCAAATCTTGTTTGAGCTGATCTATGAGCTCGAGGCTGATCTCAAGCTGTTTTTTAGCTTGCTCTTCAACGCGATCGTGCTCGGCTACGCCATTGATGCGGGCTTGCCAGCCATCTATGCCTTGGTGTTTGTAGCCCTGCTTGCTTTTCAATGGTTTTTGCGCAAACCGGTAGCAACCGCCTACCTCGCCCAGCAGCGTGAGACCAATCGCATGACCGCCCACACCTACACCGCTTGGGACAACATCACCAGCGGCAACCGTTACAACTACCGCCTTTGGCATACTGGCTTCAAAGAGCGGCTTCGTTTGGCTCTGCGTGCGCAGATTCGCGCCATCATGGCGCGCGAAGGCATTGCCACGGTAAGCGGGATTTTTGCTTTGGTGGTCGTGTTTTCTTATCTGGCTTGGGTGGCAGGGCGAAACGTGGGCGACAGCGCTTTGCTGATTGCGCTTGCTGCCACTTTGCCCCGGCAGATTGATTTGTCTTACAACGTGCATGGCTTGGCTTCGGGCTGGAATGATTTGCTTGCCATCTGGACGCGGATGGGCGGCGCATGCGAGGCAATGCGGCCAGCAGCCGACAGCCAATTTAACCAACGCATTCGCTTTGATGGCGTGAGCTTGCAACGCGACGGGCAAACGCTGCTTTGCTCCAGTGTGGACACTGCCGCCGCACAAGTGCTGCTGCAGCCCAACGGGCGAATTTTGGTGCGCGGCAGCAATGGGATGGGTAAATCGAGCTTGCTGGTGGCGCTGAAGGCGCAGCTTGGCAATCAGGCTTTTTATTGGCCCACAAACGACAAGCTTTCTTTTGCATTTTTAAAAGGCAAAGAGATCCAGGGTGAGGGTGGTGACGACGAACCTGAGCATGACGCTCCGCGCAGGCCAAGCGCCGGTGGCTTTTCTTCTGGCGAGAAGCAATTGCGCAGCCTGCAAGAGATCAGCGCCCGGACGCAGGCTAAGGTGTATTTGCTCGACGAATGGGATGCCAATTTAGACCATAAAAATCGCGCCTTGGCAGAGCAAATTGTCTGTGGTTTAGCGGCGCGCGCTGTGGTGGTAGAAATCTCACACCGAGATCGCGTTTAGCTTGTATTCACAGCGCCTGCGTTGCCGGCTGATTTTTGCAGCGCTTGCTGCATCGCCTGAAGCTGATCAAGCGTATCAACATCACAAACGCTGCCCGCATCATTGACTATGATTTTAATAGCACTCCGCGCAGATAGTATGCCGGCTGCACCGCACTTTCCCTTTAAATCGAGCAAATCAACGCGTGCAGCTGCCGCAAACCCAACCGGATGGCCGCGCTGCCCTGCGCACACGGGGTAGGCAACCTGCGCACCTTGCATCAGCGCATCCGCCACAGCCTGAATGGTCTTGGGCAAAATCATCGGCAAATCTGCCGGCAGGATCAGCCAGCCTTGAGATGCGGGCGTGGCACCAACCGCAGCTGCGATACTGTCGCCCATCCCCGCATGGCCTGCATCTTGCAGATACCAAGGCAAGCCGGTGGCGCGCACAGCATCCATCGTCCATTGCAAAACTGTTTTATCGCCAAGCACCGCAGTCAGCTTGTTGCCCTGCCCGCCCGAGGCGAGGAAGCGCTCTCCACGCCCGCTGGCTAAGATGATGACCGTTGGCATTGCAGACACTTCATTGCCTTTTTGTAAAGCCCGGATCGCCGTGACCCTTCGGTAACCTCAGGGTGGGTGCGCTTGGTGTATCGAAGGGCTGGCATGGACTTCGATACCTCAGCCCGAACGGTACTTTTTGAGCAACCAGCAAGCGCATTTAGGCTAAATATTTAGCAAGCTGCGCAATATCGATATTGCCGCCAGAGATGATCACGCCCACACGCTGGCCTTTGATGTCCACAGCGCCTTGCATCGCAGCCGCCATGGCTAAGCCACCCGTGGGCTCAATCACCATCTTCATGCGGCTGGCCGCAAAGCGCATCGCCTCAATCAGCTGCGCATCGCTCACAGTGACGATATCGTCAACCAGCGCTTGAATCACTGGGAAAGTCAGATTTCCCACAAACTGCGTCTGCGCGCCATCGGCAATGGTCTTCGGCGTATCAATTTTCACAATCTTGCCAGTGCGCTTGCTCTGTTGCGCATCGTTGCCCGCTTCTGGCTCCACGCCAATCACGCAAATCTTCGGGTTCAAATGCTTTGCCGCCACCGCGCAGCCCGAGATCAGCCCGCCGCCGCCCAAGCACACGAGCAGCGTATCGAGCTGCCCCACGTCTTGCAGCAATTCCAGCGCCGCCGTGCCCTGCCCTGCCATCACATGCGCGTGGTCGTACGGGGGAATCAAAGTCATCCCGCGCTCTTGGGCTAACCTTTGGCTAATGGCGATGCGGTCTTCTGTGTAACGGTCATAGGTGATCACCTCGGCGCCGTAGCCGCGTGTGGCTGCCATCTTCACCGCCGGCGAATCCAGCGGCATCACAATCGCCGCCGGCATACCCAGCAGCTGAGCCGATAGCGCAATGCCCTGCGCATGGTTGCCCGAGCTGAATGCGCACACGCCCGCTTTGCGCTGCTCGGGCGAAAACTGAGCCAGCGCGTTATACGCCCCGCGAAACTTGAAAGCGCCCATGCGCTGGAAGTTTTCGCATTTGAAGAAAAGCTCAGCGCCCGTGAGATGGTTTGCGGTGCGCGAAGAGAGCACAGGCGTCCGGTGAGCTACGCCTTGCAAGCGCTGGGCGGCTTGCACCACGTCTTCAAAGTCAATTGCCAAAGTCATTTAGATACTCTCAATTTAATAGCACTACACGCAGTATCCATGCCGGCTAACTGCCAAAATGCTTCAAAATCACTTCGCAAACAACGATTCCATGCTTTTAAACGCTTTAAACTCAATCGCATTGCCAAACGGATCAAGGAAAAA
>JAYUSD010000091.1:0-9802 GCA_043755865.1 Variovorax sp.
CTCATGGAATCGCTGATGGCCTCGATTGTGGAAACTGCCCCTGAGGCGCAAGCGCGGGTGCAAGAGTTTTTGGATGGGCGTGGTGCGAAGGTCAAAGCCAACTAAATCATCGAACTGAGCATTATGAGCGCAGTACCGAAATTTCGCGCGTTTGAATTCGGCATTACACGCGCGCTAAAAACCGAACGAGATGGTTGCGTTTACTTGCGCTCTGAGCAAGCGCTGGAAAGCTACCCTGAGCGCATGACAGATCGCCTCATGCATTGGGCATTGGAGCGGCCAGATCAAACATGGATGGCACAACGCCAACGGCGCTCACCACAGGATGGAGACGTAAGCGACCCATGGATTCACATCACGTATGCACAAGCGTGGGCAAAAGCGCAATCCATCGGCCAAGCCCTGCTCAACCACGGCTTAAGCGTTGACCGGCCTCTGGCGATTCTGAGCGAAAACAGCTTAGAGCACGCTCTGTTCATGCTTGGCGCGATGACGGTTGGCATTCCTTTTTGCTCCGTATCTACCGCCTACAGCTTGATGAGCCAAGACTACGGCAAGCTGCGCCATGTGCTGGAGACGATCACACCGGGGATGGTGTATGCGAGCGACTACGCCAAGTATGGCAAAGCGATTGAAGCCGTTGTTGCAGCGGGAGTTTCAGTTGTCGTCAACCATCCATCCGTTCGCACTGAGCTTGCCGACGTGCCCGCGAAGACTTCGACAAGCTCAGTCCCAACGGATTTGATCTCTTTCCAAAGTTTGCTAGCCACTGAAATCACGCCCGCAGTGCAAGCCGCGATGCAAGCCACGCATGGCGACACGATTGTGAAATTCCTTTTCACCAGTGGCTCCACCAAGCTGCCCAAAGCCGTGATCAACACGCAGCGCATGATTTGCGCCAATCAGCAGCAAATTCACCAATCCAAGCCCAGCGTGTTTGACATCCCGCCCGTGCTGGTGGATTGGACGCCGTGGAATCACACCTTCGGCGGCAATCATAATTTTTATCTTGTGCTTTTCCACGGCGGCACGATGTACATCAACGATGGCAAGCCCACGCCGGCGCTCATTGGCGAGACGATCCGCAACTTAAGCGAGATCGCGCCCACGGTGTATTACGACGTGCCCATTGGCTTTGAAATGCTCGCCAGCGAGATGCGGGCGAATGCTGCGCTGCGCAAAAATTTGCTCTCGCGCTGTCGTATGTTTTTCTACGCTGGTGCGGCTCTTGCGCAGCCAATTTGGGATTCGCTTTATCAATCGCAGGAAGAAGAGTTGGGCTATCGCATCCCCATGACATCAGGCCTTGGCATGACAGAATCTGCGCCCTTTGGCCTTTTCGTCACGAATGTGAATGTGAAAGCAGGTGATCTCGGTTTGCCAGCGGCGGGGCTCGAATTGAAACTTGTCAATAGCAGTGGAGGCACCGCGAACGGTGCGGGCGACAAAACTGAGGTGCGATACAAAGGCCCCAACATCACGCCCGGCTATTGGAAAAATCCCGAAGCCACCAAGGAGGCTTTCGATGAAGAAGGTTTCCTGTCTACCGGCGATGCGGTGAAATGGATTGACGAGAGCAACATCCATCTCGGCCTCAAATTCGATGGACGGGTGGCCGAAGATTTCAAGCTCTCCAGCGGCACGTTTGTAAGCGTTGGGCCACTCCGTGCAAAGCTCATCGCGGCGGGCGCGCCCTTCATACAAGATGTGGTCATCACCGGGCTCAACAGGCGCGAAGTCGGCGCGCTGATCATCCCCGCGCTGATTCCCGCGAGACGAGCGCTGGGCTTGCCTGATAGCGCCAGCTACCACGAGGTCGCTACGCATCCGCAACTGCAAGCCGCTATGCGAACCATGCTAACGAGCCAAGCCGCGCAGTCTACAGGCTCTGCCAGCCGCATCGCCCGCACTGTGGTGCTCGCCGAGCCACCCAGCATCGACAAAGGCGAGATCACCGACAAAGGCAGCATCAATCAACGCGCCGTGCTCACTGCTCGCGCTGAACTGGTCGATCATCTTTATGCTGACACCGCAGCGCATCTTTTGAAGCCTTGATTGATCTGGCCTTTAAAACGCGAGTGTTAAGCCGACGATACCCAACATGGAAGCCCTTTTTCTTTTGTTCTATCCCTTGGCATTTGTGTTGCTGTTTATTTCGCTCGACTTTTCCTTGAGGAAAATTCTTAGGAAGAAATACAGCAAGCTCTACACGATCATCGGCTTTTGTGTTTTGGCACCTTTTCTGATTGTGTTGCTTGGGTTTGCAGCGATTCAGATTTTGCCTTTTCCGAAAGACTAAGTTTCAAAGCAATATCCAAATCTAGCGAGAATGTGGCGATGAATAAAACATTTATCTATGAAGTCGAAGTGATGTTCTCGGATTGCGATCCCGCGGGGATTGTGTTTTTTGCAAATTTCAATAAATGGATGGATGCCTCGTCGCTGAATTTTTTCGTGCAATGCGGCATTCCAACGTGGCGAGAATTGGTGAAAACACACGGCATCATCGGCACGCCACTGCTGGAGATTCACACCAAATTTTCAGTTAGTGCGACCTATGGCGAGCGGCTGCAAATCCACACCAGCGTAGAAGAATGGGCTCGCAAAACCGTGCTCCAGCGCCACATCATCAAGCGTGGCGATACGCTCATTTGCGAAGGCACAGAGCGCCGAGCTCTATGCATCAAGCATCCCGATGATTCAAGCCGAATCAAAGCCATTGAGATACCAGATTGGTTCAAAGAGCGTTGCGTTTAAAAACTGCACCCCAGCGCTGTGTGGTACATACCCAGCGCCTCAATGAAAAGCAAAATAGAAGTCTGCGCCCGGCCTGCATCCAAAGCTTATTGTGTATTTCGTGCCAAAAGGCCAAAGCATCAAATGGCCATGCGTTAGCCGCCCACCCGCTTGACCTTGTGCCCCAGCTTCTGCAGCGCCGCCATCACCACCGCCACATGATCGCCCTGCACCTCAATCACCCCATCCTTGACCGCGCCCCCCGAGCCGCAAGCTGCTTTGAGCTGCTTGCCTAGCGCAGCCAGCGTCACAGCATCCATACCCAGCCCGCGTACCAGCGTCACCGCCTTGCCACCCCGCCCCTTCGTCTCGCGCTGCACGCGCGCGAAGCCGTCAATTGACGCTCTGCTCGCCACCACAAGTGCTTGCTTGTTCGCCAAGCATTGACACGTAGCTACTGGCTGGTTGCAGTCAGGGCAGATACGGCCTGTTTCGGTCGAATAGACCAAGGCTGAGTGAAGTTTGCTTTTCAACATGGTACAAATCAAGACTGGGGAGCATAAATAAGTGATAGAAAGCTCATCAGCAGCTTACAAAGCCAGCCGCTATAATCAAGGTCGTTGAGAGACAAAAGTCGGCTTCATGCGGTGTGGTGATTCGGTTCACCCTATATCTCTCAACCCTTATTCCAAACGCCCGCTCTACTTTCCAAAGTCAGCGGGTGTTTCTCATTGAACTCGACGCCACCATTGGCAGGCTTGCCCTTCGTTTTCGGCGCAGGCGCATCCAAATCTAGCACGCGAGCAAATTTTGGCCACATGGCTTGCAAATACCGCTCTTCATTGCGCTCATAAAATCGCTGCAACGCCCAGAGCAAATAATCGCAAGCTTGCAAGCCTGCGCTTTTGGGCGGAAAGCTGCTCAAAACAGCGGTTTGCTGATGCGGCGAAAAGCCGAAATCGCCTTCAAAGCCCTTGTCAATTTGGTCAAGCACGCCCTTCAAAGCCGCTGTGCGTGGCTTGCTGCCGCGCACAGCAAAAGTAATGTGCCGCTCCGCGCCAAACTCACCAAAGCGCCCAAACAGCCTCGCAATTAAATCATCGTAGAGCTCATGGCCATCGGCCTTGTAGCGGTATGCGGGGTTAGCCGCCTCATGCCCGCGCACATCAGCCAGCAAATGGTGCTTTTCTTTCACCACCGCTGAAAAGCGCAAATCGCGCGCCAGCAGCAGCTTAAACACCGCATGCCGCACCTCAGGCACATCGTCTTTCGCATGAAAAAACAAAGCCGTTTTGCCTGCATCTGTTTTCATAGAAGGCACGGCCTGCAGCAGCGGATCCGCCATGAGCTGCGCCCGCAAAGCCGCCACATCCGCCTCCAGCGCCGGCAAATCTTTCACTTGCAGCCGCCCCACAATAAAAAAACGAGACACCGCCTCCGTGCCCACCAACACCTTGCCATGGCGGCCAAACAGCGTCGTGTCGCCTGCTTCATCTACAAAATGGTGTCGCGTTGTCATAAGTTGCTTTTAATTTATGCGGGATGGATTAGTGGCTTAAAGCTTACTTCGCAAGTCTACGGTAGCGCATGCTTGCGCCGCGCTCATGCGCTTTCACCGAGCCGCATACGCGATTGCGCCACGTTTTTTGTGGCTTAAAAGATTTTGTTTTGGCGGCGCAGCGTGCGTTCCACACAAAAGCCGCTGCAGTGCTGAGATTATTTCTCTGAATGAATATCGATGTCAAAGCTACACAATCGCTCCTAAATATATAGCACTCTACGCAGATTCTATGCCGGCGAACGGGTAGAATCGCATGCAAATGATGCAAGAAAATACCGCCCAAGAGCCACTCCTTCAATGGACCGAAAAAGACACGCCGCAATCGGCTTTGTGGCGCAGCGAGCGGGGGAATGCTCCGCCTAAGCGGATTCAGGTGGTGGATGACACGCTTTCGGCGGATGAGGCTTACAGATTAGCCTCCGCCGGCGTGGGCATGCTTTGGCGCGGCGACTTTCAGAATGCGAAGCTACTTATGCAGGCGCTGGAGCGGCGACTAGAAAAACGAATGGAAAAGCGGATCGAGAAAAACGCGAGCCCCAAGCCAGCGCGAAAGACGACAAGTCGGCCCGCAAATTCAGCGCCAACGGCGAAGTCCGCACGGGCTGCCGCGCTTGCTGTAGCGAATGGCGAAGATGACGGAGATGGGGGAAATGGGTTTGATGATAGTGGGTTGGGTGCTGCTGAGGCTGTAGTGTCCGCACCGCATGCCTTGGCTGCCCAAACCAGTGCGACAACAGCGAATTTAAGCGCCGTCTCAGCGGCCAGTGCCAATGCAAAAGTCACAGCCACAGCCACAGCCAGCGTTGCGCCCAACGCACAAGACGCTCAAAACTCGATAGCCAAACAGTTTTACAAACACCGCCAAGCGCAGGCTCAGCGCGCTCGCGTGCTGGGGCTGATTTTGATCCCGCTGGATGCCGATTTCAGCATCCCGCTGCCGCGCGCACCGGATGTGAGGCTTGCTTGCAGCCAAGCCTGGGGCGAGCCTGTTGACGCAGAAAAATCCGTGACCAGCCTGCGCGAGCTGCTGGGCATCATCAGCGCGTTTGAGTGGCGCAAAAAAGGTGTGGTCGTGCCGGCGCTGGGGCGCGATAAGAAGGCGATCGAGCGGCGCATTCATGCGCATTACGGCGTGTTTTCACCTGTGCGCGGGGAATACATTGATTTGGTGGAGAAAGCGCCGCTGCCGATGCAAGGTCAAGGCAAGGCAGCCAACGACATAAAAGCTTTTGACATCGGCACCGGCTCAGGCGTGCTCAGCTGCGTGCTCGCAATGCGTGGCATTGGGCAGATCGTGGCCACCGATGTGGATGCACGGGCACTCGTCTGCGCGAAGGAAAACATCACGCGGCTGGTGGGCGGGCGGCAGGTCAAGCTCATAGAAGCCAATCTTTTTCCAGATCTCTCGCAGCATGGACAAGCCGACTTGATCGTCTGCAACCCGCCTTGGCTTCCCGGCACGCCCGGCAGCACGCTCGAGCGCGGCGTCTACGATCCAAGCAGTCAAATGCTGCGCGGCTATTTAAGCGGCCTCAAAACGCATCTCGCCCCGAAAGGCGAAGCGTGGCTGATCTTGTCGGATCTCGCAGAGCATCTGGGCCTGCGTGAAAAAGGCGAATTGCAAGCGCTGATCGAAGCCGCAGATTTGAACATCGTTGGCCAACTCAGCACCCAGCCGCGCCACCCGAAGGCCAATGACGCAAGCGACCCCTTCCATGCTGCACGCTCGCGCGAGACGACGACTTTATGGCGCTTGTCTGCTTAAGTGATAGCTTAAACACAAGCATGGGCGCGGGCTAGGGAGCCTTAGCGCGCATGGCTCGCGTGCAGAAGTGCAGCAAATTAGCTACAAATTCGGGTTTTCCCGATGTCAAAAAGCATAGCTAGCTACGAAAGTTGTAGCAATTTCTGGAAAAAGCGTTATATTTCAATCAGTTCGAGACTAAACCTCTGACATCACTTCATCAAAAACTGCTTAGGAGTCACCTTTCATGAGCGCCAAAGACAATGCTGCCGTTAACGCCCTGTTTGACCTGTTGGAATCGCGTTATGCGATGCGCGTGTTGTGGGCTTTAAAAGACGGCCACCCACAAACCTTCCGCTTGCTGCAAGACAGCGTGGGCGGCATCACCCCGAATACTTTAAACACCCGCCTGAAAGAATTGCGCGCTGCTAGCTTGGTTGGCCACGGCGATTCGGGCTACAGCCTGACCAGCGGCGGCACTGATCTTTTGAAGCGTATGAGCGACTTGAGCGCCTTCGCCACCAAGTGGACGAGCGCAAAAGCCAAGAAGAAGTAACCCGTATCAGTTTCGCTTGATTGATTCAAGGCCTTGTGCCTTGCTCCAGCCCGAAGATTCTTCGGGCTGTTTTTTTGTCTGCTTCGCACCCGTTCAGCGCGACTTCTTAAGGCCAAATCACTTGGTGGCCGGCATAAAATAAGCGTGCAATGCTCACTTTTTAATAGCGTAATGCTTTGTGCGAGTGCGCAGCAGCCCGCTCTTGAAATGCTGCTGGGCATCACTATCTACAGTCAATTGATTGACACACACGACACACACCATGCCTGAACACAACAAACCCGAGGAAAGCCAAGAAGCCAAGCGAGCGGGCGCTGCGCCAGAACACGTGCATCCAGTCGCCCCGCTTGGCACCCCTGTGGACGCTTCCCCCGAAGAAATTGAAGCCGCATTAGCCGCAAACCAAGCGGACGGAGCCGATGCGCTCACCATCGCCTTAGCCGAGCTCGCCACCTTGAAAGCCAAGGCCACTGATCTTCACGATCAAAACCTGCGCGCAGCCGCTGAGGTGCAAAATATCCGCCGCCGCAGCGAAGACGACGTGAGCAAAGCACGTAAGTACGCGGTCGAGAGCTTTGCCGAAAGCTTACTCCCGGTGATGGACAGCCTGACAGCCGGCTTGGCCGTCCACAACGCGACGAACGAGCAATTGCGCGAGGGCGCAGAGGCGACGCTGCGCCAGCTCAAAAGCGCACTGGAGCGCCACAAAGTGCTTGAAATTAGCCCTGCCCAAGGCGACAAGCTCGATCCCGCCAAACACCAAGGTATCAGCGTTGTGCCCGCACCAGATGGCTCTGCGCAAGAAGCCAACACCATCGTCGCTGTGCTGCAAAAAGGCTACACGATTGCCGAGCGCACCTTGCGGCCGGCTTTGGTCACGGTTGCAGCAGCGAAGTAATTTTCTTGAGGCTTTGAATACGGACATCCGGAGCGCGAAAGACGCAAAAGTTACGCGAAAGATGCGAAAAAGAAATACAAAAACTTTGAAAATTCTAGTTCAAACTTTTCATCAAATTCTCTGAATTTCTTTATTTTTTGGCTGTTCTTTCGCGTCTTTCGCGTAACTTTTGCGTCTTTCGCGTCCGGAAATCCGTATTCATGTCTCTTGAAAACAAACTGAATATCCTCACATCTAACATATCTGAAAAATCATAGGAGTAAATCATGGGCAGAATTATCGGCATTGACTTAGGCACCACCAACAGTTGCGTGGCCATCATGGAAGGCAACACGGCCAAAGTGATTGAAAACGCTGAGGGCGCGCGCACGACGCCTTCCATCATTGCTTACATGGAAGACGGCGAGATTCGCGTCGGCGCGCCGGCTAAAAACCAAGCCGTGACCAACCCAAAAAATACGCTGTACGCCGTGAAGCGCCTGATTGGCCGCCGGTTTGAAGAAAAAGAAGTCCAAAAAGACATCGATCTCATGCCTTACACCATCGCCAAGGCCGACAACGGTGATGCTTGGGTGGAAGTGCGTGGCCAGAAAATGGCACCGCCGCAGGTTTCAGCTGAAGTGCTGCGCAAGATGAAGAAAACCGCCGAAGATTACCTCGGCGAAGAAGTGACCGAGGCCGTGATCACGGTACCCGCTTATTTCAATGATTCCCAGCGCCAGGCGACCAAAGATGCAGGCCGCATTGCTGGATTAGATGTAAAGCGCATCATCAACGAGCCCACCGCAGCGGCACTCGCTTTCGGCCTCGACAAAGTCGGCAAAGGCGACCGCAAAATCGCGGTATACGACTTAGGTGGCGGCACATTTGACGTCTCCATCATCGACATCAACGACATGGATGGCGAAAAGCAATTTGAAGTGCTTTCCACCAATGGCGACACATTTTTGGGCGGCGAAGATTTTGACCAACGCATCATCGACTACATCATTGGCGAATTCAAGAAAGAATCCGGCGTTGATTTGAAGAAGGATGTGCTCGCGCTCCAGCGCCTGAAAGACGTGGCCGAGAAGGCAAAAATTGAGCTTTCAAGCAGCCAGCAAACCGAGATCAACCTGCCTTACATCACAGTTGATGCGAGCGGGCCTAAACACCTGAACATGAAGCTCACCCGCGCCAAGCTGGAAAGCCTTGTTGAAGAGCTCATCGAGCGCACGATTGCGCCCTGCCGCACAGCCATCAAAGATGCCGGCGTGAACGTGAATGACATTCAAGACGTGATCCTTGTAGGCGGCATGACGCGTATGCCTAAGGTGCAAGAGAAGGTCAAGGAATTCTTCGGCAAAGAGCCGCGCAAAGACGTGAACCCTGATGAAGCTGTTGCAGTCGGCGCAGCGATTCAGGGTCAGGTTCTATCCGGCGACCGTAAAGACGTGCTCCTCTTGGACGTGACACCTCTGTCCCTCGGCATCGAAACGCTAGGCGGCGTGATGACCAAGATGATCAAGAAAAACACGACGATTCCAACAAAGTTTGCTCAGACTTTCTCCACGGCCGACGACAATCAGCCGGCTGTGACGATCAAGGTCTATCAAGGCGAGCGCGAGATGGCTGTGGCCAACAAAGGTTTGGGCGAATTCAACCTCGAAGGCATCCCGCCTGCATCACGCGGCACACCGCAAATCGAAGTGACTTTCGACATCGACGCCAACGGCATCCTGCATGTCGGCGCAAAAGACAAAGCCACCGGCAAAGAAAACAAAATCACCATCAAGGCCAACTCGGGACTCTCAGAAGACGAAATCCAAGCCATGGTGAAAGACGCTGAGCTCAACGCTGAAGACGACAAACTCAAACTCGCCCTCATTCAAGCCCGCAACGAAGCGGAAGCCGCTTTGCATTCCAACAAGAAATCGCTGGCTGAATACGGCGACAAACTAGAGATTAGCGAAAAGGAAAAAATCGAAATTGCCACCAAGGAATTGGAAGAGGCTTTGAAAGGCGAAGACAAAGCTGTGATCGAGCAAAAATCAGCTGCGCTTGGCATCGCTTCGCAAAAGCTCGGCGAGAAAATGTATGCCGATATGCAAGCATCGCAAGCCGCTCAGCAAGCGGGTGCGCAGACGGCAGGGCAAGATGCCGGCAAAGCGGAAGAAAAGGCCAAAGACGACAATGTAGTGGATGCGGAAGTCAAGGAAGTTAAAAAGGGATAATCGCTGGCATGCATTCCAGAGAATCGATCCAGCTCATCGCACAGCGCATCGCAGCCGCTGCAAGCTCGCCTGCCAAGGTGATCTTGTTCGGCTC
>JAYUSD010000092.1:0-9800 GCA_043755865.1 Variovorax sp.
CCCTCAAAGCCGTCGCAGCGCCGCTTTCCGAGCGCGAGCAGGCTTTGCAAACCGCGTTTGACAAAAAGATCGATGCAGACGGCAAGATCGAGCCGCAAGATTGGATGCCATCTGCGTATCGCAAAACGCTCGTGCGCCAGATCAGCCAGCATGCGCACAGCGAGATCATTGGCATGCAGCCCGAGGGCAACTGGATTTCTCGCGCACCTTCGCTCAAGCGCAAGGCAATCTTGATTGCTAAGGTGCAAGACGAAGGTGGCCACGGGCTCTATCTTTATTCCGCCGGCGAGACGCTGGGCACATCGCGCGACGAGATGCTGGATGCGTTGCACACCGGCAAAGCCAAATACAGCTCGATCTTTAACTACCCGACTTTGACTTGGGCAGACACGGGCGTGATCGGCTGGCTGGTCGATGGTGCGGCGATCATGAATCAGGTGCCGATCTGCCGCTGCTCGTATGGCCCGTATGCACGCGCGATGATTCGCATTTGCAAAGAGGAAAGCTTCCATCAGCGCCAAGGCTATGAATCTCTCCTGCAGCTCATGCGCGGGACAGCTGCGCAGCGCGAGATGGTGCAAGCCGCGGTGAACCGCTGGTGGTGGCCGAGCATTGCGATGTTTGGCCCGCCTGATGCGAATTCTCCGAACAGCTCTCAGAGCATGCGCTGGGGGATCAAGCGCTTGTCAAACGACGAGCTGCGGCAAAAGTTTATCGATGCAACGGTCAAGCAGGCTGAGATTCTTGGTGTCACTTTGCCCGATCCTGATTTGAAATGGAATGAAGAGCGCCAGGCGCATGACTATGGCGCGATCGATTGGGATGATTTCTGGAACGTCGTCAACGGCAACGGGCCTTGCAATAAAGAACGCTTGGCAACGCGTGTAAACGCGCATGAGAACGGCGCTTGGGTGAGGGAAGCGGCTTTGGCTTATGCGGCGAAGAAACGTGCTCGCGAATTGGCTGAGGCTGCTTGAAGGCTGAGACGCTAGGTAACGCGAAAAACGCAAAAAGGATGCGAAAAACGCGAAAGTTTTTTTGTTTTGAATAGCAATCAGTCATCTACCCAACGATTCATTCCATCAGCACACATTTCAAATTTTCTCCTTTCGCGTTTTTCGCGTCATTTTTGCGTTTTTCGCGTTACCTAGTCCTAGTTCATCATGACAACCCAAGAACTCCCTCTCTTTGAAGTCTTCATCCGCTCCAAGCAAGGCCTAGAGCACAAGCATTGCGGCAGCCTGCATGCATCAGATGCGCAGCAGGCTTTGCAGCATGCGCGCGATGTCTACACGCGGCGGATGGAAGGCGTGAGCATTTGGGTGATTCCATCGAATCAAATCACCGCCAGCCAGCCCGACGATAAAGCAGAAATGTTCGAACCTGCGAGTGACAAGATTTATCGGCATCCGACGTTCTACGATATTCCTGATGAAGTGGGACACATGTGATGAATGCTCAATACATCCTGCACCTCGCCGACAACGCGCTCATCCTTGGCCAGCGCAATGCGGAGTGGTGCGGCCACGGGCCTGTGCTTGAAGAAGATATTGCAATGGCCAATATTGGCTTGGATTGCGTGGGGCAAGCGCGGATGCTGTATCAACATGCGGCAACGCTTGTAGGCGGCGATGCAACTGAAGACAGCCTCGCCTACTTTCGCAGTGCCCCCGAATTTCGCAATTACACATTGCTGGAGCTGCCGCATCAAACCGCCTTCGCGCCATCGGCCAAAGTGCCGCGCGATTACAGCGTGACGATCACGCGCAATTTTCTCTTCAGCACGCTGATGAATTTGGTCTGGCCTGCCTTGCAATCGTCGAAAGACGAGCAGCTTGCCGCAATTGCTGCTAAGTCTGCCAAAGAAGTGCGTTATCACCTGCGCCACAGCACAGATTGGATGCTGCGCTTGGGCGATGGCACGGCGCTTTCGCATGACAAGATGCAAGCGGCTTTGGACTACCTCATGCCTTATACGCAAGAGTTTTTCACTTCTACAGAGTTTGAACGCGAAGCGGTGCAAAGCGGCGTCGGCATCAGTGTGGCGGGTTTGAAAGACGAATGGCAAAGCCGAGTAGCCACAGTCGTCACAGAAGCCACCTTGCAAATGAGCCCGGCTACTGGCCACCTCACTCGCGGCAAAGAAGGCTTGCATTCTGAGCATCTGAGCTACTTGCTCGCTGAGATGCAAAGCTTGGCGCGAGAGCATCCTGGTGCAGCTTGGTAAACGCGCTGTGATGAACTTAGACGGCATCGTCGCCCGCGCCCACGTGCTCGCTTCAAGCGTGCCCGACCCAGAAATCCCCGTGATCACGATTGAAGAACTGGGCATCTTGCGCGATGTGCAGGCCGTGCGGTTTGGCGAGCCAGCAGCCAACGGCCAGCAAGGCTACATCATCGAGATCACTATCACGCCCACCTACAGCGGCTGCCCCGCCATCGACCAAATTCGCGATGACATCTTGGCTGAGATGGATGCGGAAGGCATCCCTGCTCGCATCAAAACCAGCCTCGCTCCTGCGTGGACAACCGATTGGATGAGCGAGGCCGCAAAGCAGAAAATGCAAGACTACGGCATCGCGCCGCCACAGCACTTGAGTCCAGATGCAAGCGGTGAACACAGCACAGCAAAGGTGATTCAATTCGCTCCTAAATCAGTAGCTGCTCGCGCAATCAATACGCCGGCTACCAGTGCTTTTTCTTCTCAAAACATCATTTGCCCGCAGTGCAAGAGCACGAACACCACCGAGACGAGCCACTTCGCGTCGACCGCCTGCAAAGCGCTCTACAAATGCCTCGATTGCTTGGAGCCATTTGACTATTTCAAGCCGTATTGAATCTCCTGCACATGGCCATCCATTTCCATTCTCTCTTCGTCAAACGCATCGACGCGCTCACCACAGATGCGGCACAGATTACCTTTGCGATTCCGCCTGACTTGCGCGACAGCTTTGCATTCAAAAGCGGCCAGTTCCTCACGCTGCGTGCAAACATTAACGGTGAGTCGGTGCGTCGCAGTTATTCGATTTGCTCTACGCCTGCGCTGCTCTCAGAGCGCCAAGAAATCTGTGTGGGCATCAAACGCGTCGATAGCGGTGTGTTTAGCACTTGGGCGACCACACAATTGCAAGCGGGTAACGAGATAGATGTCATGCCGCCCGATGGTCGTTTCTTGGTGAAAAAGCAAGATGCAAAGATGCGCCTTGGCATTGCAGCAGGCAGCGGCATCACGCCTATTCTCTCGATTGCCGCGCACACACTCGCCACCGAGCCCAACAGCCGATTCACCTTGGTCTATGGCAACCAGCGCACGCAAACGATCATGTTTGGCGAAGCCCTGCAAGATTTGAAAGACCGCTACCCCAGCCGCTTGCAGCTCATCCACATCCTCTCGCGCCAAGCCACGGAATTGCCGCTCAGCCATGGCCGCATTGATGCGGCAAAAATTGCCGAGCTGATTGGCACAAGCGCGCGCAGCTTGATTGATCCGAGCGCGATTGACGAAGTCTTCATCTGTGGCCCAGAAGGCATGATTGAAGCCTTAGAGCCCGCATTGCAAGCCGCAGGCATCCCCAAGGAGCGCATCCACAGTGAGCGCTTTGCCTCCACAAACACTATTAAATCAATAGCACCTCACGCAATAAATACGCCGGCTAGTGGCATAAAAGACCATAAATACAAGCTAGAAATCATCCTAGACGGCAAAACGAACACCATGGGCATGGATGATGAAGACAACGTGCTCGACGTCGCATTGAACCAAGGCCTAGATCTTCCTTACGCTTGCAAAGGCGGTGTCTGCTGCACCTGCCGCGCCAAAGTAGTTGAAGGCAAAGTAAGCATGGATAAAAACTACACCCTAGAGCAATGGGAAATCGACAAAGGCTTCGTGCTCACCTGCCAAGCCCGCTGCCAAACGCAGCGCGTGGTGGTGAGTTTTGATGAGCGGTAATGCACAATGGGGTTTTCTTGTACTGGATAAGCGCTATGAATTTCTTAACCCGCCTCATTGCTCTGCTCACTTTAAGCATCGCCGCATTCAGCGTCAGCGCGCAAGACAAAGTGGTTTATCACTTTGATAGCGGCATGGCTCAGGCTACCAAGGGCTTGCGCAACGTGCGCAACCACTTGGATGTGGATCCGAAGGCAAAAATCGTGGTCGTGGCGCATGCCGAGGGTGTGGATTTTCTGATGGAGGGCGCGAAGACCACTAACAATCAAGACTTTGCATCTTTAGTTAGCGATTTATCAGCGCGTGGCGTGAGCTTCGAAATCTGCGAGATCACACTCAAAAATCGCAACCTGAAAAAAGAGCAATTCATCCTCGGCCCAGGCTATACGCCGTCTGGCGTGGTGAGGATTGCGAATTTGCAGGCACGGGAGCAGTTTGCCTACATCAAGCCTTAATGCCGTAAGCACTTAGGCAAAATCTGCAACAACTTGACTGACCCGATCCATATATTTGCGCTTAATCGCGGCGTCACAAAAGCTCGCTTCGAAGCTGTTGTTTGCGAGTTGCACGGCATGCGTTGCATCTAAATTCAGAGCTGAGAAAGTCGCTATCCAGTTGTCATTCATGTAGCCGCCGAAGTAGGCGGGGTCGTCGCTGTTGATCATGGCGCAGAGGCCGGCGTCGAGCAGCTTGCGCAGGCTGTGGTCTTTTAAATCGGGGAAGACTTTGAGTTTTTGATTCGAGAGCGGGCAGACTGTGAGCGGGATACGATCCTTGGCCAAGCGTTGCATAAGGGCGGCATCACGGGTGGATTGCACGCCGTGGTCGATGCGCTCTACTTTTAGAATGTCTAATGCGCTCCAGATGTATTCGGGCGGGCCTTCTTCGCCAGCATGGGCGACGAGGCGAAAGCCTATCTCTTTGCAACGCGCGAATACCTTGGCAAACTTTTCAGGCGGATGGCCGACTTCGCTGCTGTCTAGGCCGACGCCTAAGATGTGATCTCTAAACGGCAATGCGGCTTCTAAAGTTTCAAGGGCCTCTTGCTCACTGAGGTGGCGCAGGAAGCACAGGATCAGTTCAGCATCCACGCCCAAACCCGCCTTGGCATCTTTGCAGGCGCGGGAGAGGCCGTTGATAACGGTGCTCATGCTCACGCCGCGCGCAGTATGCGTTTGCGGATCAAAGAAAATTTCTGCGCGGATCACGTTGTCTTGCGCGGCTTTTTCAAGGTAAGCCCAAGTCATGTCGTAGAAATCGTGTTCCTTTAAAAGCACCGAAGCGCCCGCGTAATAAATATCCAAAAAGCTTTGCAGACTGGTGAATGCATATGCCTTGCGCAATTCTTCAACGCTTGCATACGGAATGCTCACGCCATTGCGCTGCGCGAGCTTGAAGATCATCTCGGGCTCAAGCGAGCCTTCGATATGAATATGCAGCTCGGCTTTGGGGATGCGGCGCAGCAGCTCGGGCAGGCGCTCGGCAGGGATGGGTTTGATTTGCATGGTGGATTCTCTGAAGGGCTTGGATACCACCGCCCGAATGGTGAACGTGCAAGTGGTGGTGATTGAGCGCGCGAGTTACATTCAGCACACCCCAAAGCTGATGCCAAGCTCGTGCAAATAACGGCGATATGCGCTCGATGCTTTATCCGCCGCAGTATGCAACTCCGCACGCAAATCCAGCGGCAAGCGTTTGGGTGATTGCGATTCGAGCACGGACTGGTCTTGGCCGAAGATGGTGTTTTGGAACCTTTGCAGCGCGCTATCAGGCGAATCAAAATCTGTCATGGCCATGCGAATCCAAACGCGGGAGAGCTCAGGTGTGATGGGGCAGACGAAGAGAGCGATGGATTCGCGGAAGTTGTCTTTATCAGTGATATGTGCACCGAGAGTTGAAGGGTCGGGAGCTTTGGTCAGAATGCAGGTGTACGGCGCGTTGACCTCATACGTGTAGCTCACCATCGAGCCTGACGTCGAATGCAGATTGCTCTTGGGCTGCCATGCTTGGCAGTTGGTGGCGAGAATTCCCGAAGCGGTTTTTTGCACGTCGTAATCAAGCATCGCCACATGCTCCCGGTCACCCAGCCAGCCTTCATGCACGAAGCCGAAATGGCTCATGTCGAGAAAATTCTCGACCAAGCGCGGCGCAGAGGTTTGCACGAGATACGGGCCGCAATTGACTTTGCGCAAGCGTGCATCGCTCTCAGCTGCGAAGGCTGGAATCACGCCCTCGCTTCTCTCAAGACGCACCCAAAGCAGCCCATAAGCCTCTTGCAATTCATAAACAGTGGCGCAATGGCTCGCTGGCGGCGAGAAGCTGGGCAGCGCGGGCACGAGCATGCATTGACCACTCGGTGCAAACTGCCAACCGTGATAGCCACATTCCAAGCGGTCATTGACAACGCGGCCTAGAGAAAACTTCGCGCCACGATGCGGGCAACGGTCTGCCCACGCATGCGCCTTTCCACTGGCATCTTTCCAAATCACCAGCTCTGCGCCTAGCAGCGACACAGCTAAAGGCGCATCGCCTAAATCGGCACTGGCTAAAACTGGATGCCAAAGCCGGCGCTCTACAGATGCATCGCTCATGACAGCCAATCTTCCACAACCAGCCCGGGCACCCGGGAAAATTCGCGGGTGTTATTCGTCACCACAATAAGGTCGTTGGCAAGCGCTGTGCCCGCGATGAGTAAATCGTAGTGGCCAATCGGTGTGCGTTGCGCTCGTAGTTGTGCTCGCACACGCGCGGCCTCTGCTGCACTGGCCTCATCGAATGTGATTACCGTCACCGCATCCAATACCTTTCGCACAGCATTCGCCCATTTCAGGCCCGGCTTGAGTGCGAGGCCGTAGAGTATTTCCATTTTCACAATGCTGCAGATTGCGAACGCGTTGGGAGGCGTTTGCAGCAAGCGCAATAGCAATGCGGGATTGTCTCGCGTTGCCCATGTGCTCACGATATTGGTATCCAGCAAATATTTCATAGCAGCTTCACGCCTTCAAGCTTCGCAACAGTTGCGTCTCGCGCGGATCAACAGCCTGGTTCATTTCGTGGCGAATCGCGGCAAAATCCGGCGCATCACTTTTGCCCGGTTTAAAACTGGCTTTGAGCCCCTGCTCCATCCAAGTGCGCAGTTCATCGGGCCAAGCGCTGCTGCGCTGCTGCGCAAGATAGCTCTCCACTGCGACGCGCACGATGCCGCTGCGGCTCGTTTTTCGCGTTAAGGCGAATTGATCGAGATCGGCCAGTAGGGGTTGAGGTAAGTGAATACTGAAGTTCATGATGCGCACCGATTTTCTGAAGACCTAATATAACATGTTAGGTTTATTTCAACAATAAAAAAGGCTGCACGAAGCAGCCTTTTTATGGCGCCTGAGGCAATTGCCTCAATCTTTATTTTCCCGAAGGAACTTTGCCTTCCACGCCTTTAACGTAGAAATCAATCTTGCCTTTGAAATCATCATCGCTCTTGCCATCTTTGGCCAAGCGCTCTTTGCCGGTGTTGTCCACGATTGGGCCAGTGAATGGATCAAACGTGCCGGCTTTCATTTTTGCCTTTACATCCATCACAGCCGCTTTCACATCAGCCGGCACTTGATCGGCCATCTTCACCAAATCGTTTTGGCCTTCCACCACGCCCCAGCGTGTGACGATGCCGCCTTTCCAAGTTTTGTTCATCACCTCGTCAATTGACTTGGTGTAGTAGTTGCTCCAGTCAACAATCGCTGAGGCCAAATGCGCTTTGGGCGCAAAGCTGCTCATATCTGAATCCCAACCGAAAGCATATTTGCCAGCTTTCTCAGCCGTTTGCAGCACAGCGGTGGAGTCGGTGTTTTGCAGGAGCACATCGGCGCCGCCGTTGATCAAAGCTTGCGCGGCTTCGGCTTCTTTCGGGGGATCAAACCAAGTGTTGACCCAAACGACTTTGGTCTTGATTTTTGGATTAACGCTTTGCGCGCCAAGCGTGTAAGCATTGATGTTGCGCAGCACTTCCGCGATTGGGAAGGAGCCAACGAAGCCAAGCGTATTGGTCTTGGTCATCTTGCCAGCGATCATGCCTGCGAGGTAGGAGTCTTGATAAAAGCGAGCGTCATACACGCGCATGTTGTCTGCGGTTTTGTAGCCGGTGGCATGCTCAAATTTCACATCGGGGAAATCCTTGGCCACTTTGAGCATCGGCTCCATGTAGCCGAAGCTGGTTGCAAAAATGATTTTGTTGCCTTGCTGCGCGAGATCGCGAATCACGCGCTCAGCATCAGCGCCTTCTGGCACTTTTTCGACGAAAGTGGTTTTCACTTTGTCACCGAATTTCGCCTCGACGGCTTTGCGGCCGAGATCGTGGGCGAACGTCCAGCCAGCATCGCCGACGGGGCCGACATACACCCATGCAGCTTTGAGCGGCTCGGCTTTTGGCGCAGGCGCGGCTGCGGGGGCAGCAGCGGCCGGCGCGGGTGGAGGCGTTTCCTTTTTACCGCAGCCCACGAGGGCAGCAGTCGCCATGGCTGCGCTGATTGCAGCTAATTTAAGCGCATAGCGCTTGGAGGAGTCAGTCATCTCGGTTTCCTTTTTAATGAATATGACGCAAACAGATAAGCAAAAATCAAACCAGATTATGTGAGAAATCACACAATTTTCATAGTTAGCTATTCGGATTAAAGGGTTTTCCTAAAGACGCCGGCATATTCATCCGAATCCACACCGGGTTGCGCGACATGATCACCAGCACGACGATGGTGGCTAAATAAGGCAGCATGCTCATGAATTGCGAGGGAACATCCACGCCGCGCCCTTGCAAATGCAGCTGCAGCATCGTCACGCCGCCAAAAAGATATGCGCCTGCCAACACCCGCGCAGGCCGCCAAGTGGCAAACACCGTGAGCGCCAGCGCAATCCAGCCGCGCCCCGCCACCATGCCCTCCACCCAAAGCGGCGCATACACCACCGACAAGTAAGCGCCTGCTACGCCGCACAGCGCCCCGCCCGCCATCACGCCCGCCAGCCGCACCCAGCGCACGTTGTAGCCCAAGGCGTGAGCAGACTCTGGCGACTCGCCAATGCTGCGCAGCACGAGCCCGGCGCGCGTGCGGAACAGCCACCAAGCGAGCACAGCCGTGAGCGCCATCGTGAGGTACACCAGCGCATGCTGACGAAACAACGCGGTGCCAATAAAGGGAAGATCAGAGAGAAAAGGAATGGGATGCTCCACGCGATTCTCCAACTTCTTGCCCACATAAGCCGCGCCCACGAAGGCCGAGAAGCCCGCACCAAAAAGGCTCATGGCGAGACCGGTGGCGTATTGATTCGTGCCCAACCAAATCACGAGCCAGCCGAAGATGGCCGCTGCGCCTGCGCCTGCCAACGCGCCCGCCATAAAAGCCAGCGTGTCGCTCCCAGTATGAAAACCAATCGCAAAACCCGCCACAGCGGCGATCAACATCAACCCTTCTGCGCCGAGATTCAACACGCCCACCCGCTCGTTGATCAGCAAGCCTAGAGCAGCCAAAGCGAGCGGTGTGCCCGCGTTGAGTGTGGCGGCGAGTAAGAGGGCTGTTTCGTTCATTTTTTTAAGCGTTTTAGGCAGTTAGCCGGCGTATTTATTGCGCAGAGTGCTACGAATTCGATAGTGAATTATCACATTATGACTGTGCTGCTCTGCGCGATGCACCTAGCCCATGCGCAATAAAAGTCAACACCAAAGCATTGAGCGAGACGCCTTCCGATTTAGCGCGCATGGCCAATTGCGCATGCACCGTCTTAGGCACACGCGCCACAAATTTGCCCGATGCCACGCCGCCGCTGCCCGGCGCAGGCACGGGCCGCTTGCTTGCCTTGAGTGCGGCAATGG
>JAYUSD010000093.1:0-4054 GCA_043755865.1 Variovorax sp.
CGAAAATCTGCAACGACTCGACTTACTTGAGTGGCATCTCTGAGATCACCGACCGTGTGCTTGCACAGCTGAGCCACACGGGCTGAATGAAACAAGCTACTCGGCTTTTCTGGCTCTAGCGCAAACCCTTGCGTGCATGCTCCCAACTGGTGAAGCCAAATTGCCAACCAAGCGCCTTTGAAGCCCGTATGGCCTGTGAGCAGTACACGCTTATCCTTCCAAAAACTGTGATCTGGCTGCCGTGACATTTGCTCTACCACTTCTTCCAAGGCGCCTGACCTGAATGCCAGAGGTCTTCCAGCAAGGTTTTGTCCCGTAGTGTGTCCATAGGCTGCCAAAATCCAGTGTGCTGAAAAGCGCGGAGGGTATGTTGCTTGGCCAAGGTCTCTAGTGGATCACGTTCCCATATCGTTAGGTCATCCGCGATCAGATCAATAACCTTGGGGGAAAGAACGAAGAAGCCACCATTGACCATACCCCCGTCACCTTTGGGTTTTTCAACGAAGGATTGCACCTCGAAATTGGCAGCCAAATCTAACGCGCCGAATCGACCCGGTGGATAGACGGCAGTCAAAGTGGCGAGCTTTCCGTGTTCCTGGTGATATTTGACCAGCGCCGTGATATCGACATCAGACACGCCATCGCCGTAGGTAAAGCAAAACGATTCATCGTTCTTTAGGTAGTTCTGCACGCGCTTGAGACGCCCTCCCGTCATGGTTTCGTCGCCGGTATCCACTAAAGTCACGCGCCATGGCTCAGCATGCCGTTGGTGCACTTCCATTTTATTTTCTGACATATCAAAGGTCACGTCAGACATGTGGAGAAAATAATTGGCGAAGTATTCTTTGATAATGTAGCCCTTGTAGCCACAGCAAATCACGAAATCATTGATGCCGTGATGAGAATACATTTTCATGATGTGCCACAGCACAGGCTTGCCGCCGATCTCAATCATCGGTTTAGGTTTGAGATGGGTTTCCTCAGAAATTCGTGTTCCCAGACCGCCGGCCAAAATGACTGCTTTCATGGCTGAATTCTTCCATAACTGTCTTGCAATCGCACAATATCGTCTTCGCCAAGATATGCGCCAGATTGCACTTCGATGATTTCTAGATCACTTGTGCCCAAATTTTCCAAGCGATGAATCTCACCGAGCGGGATGAAAGTGGATTGGTTTTCACCTAAAAGCTTGATCTCATCTCCGCACGTAACCTTAGCTTGGCCTTTGACCACAATCCAATGTTCCGCGCGGTACGCATGTTTTTGCAAGCTCAGCGCGGCGCCGGGCTTGACGTTGATGCGTTTGACTTTAAAGCGTTCGCCTTCGTCGATGCTGTCATACCAGCCCCAAGGGCGGTGTACTTTACGGTGCAGATTGGGCTCGCTGCGCTTGGATTTTTGGAGCTCTGAGACGATATTTTTGACTTGCTGGCTGCTGGATTTTTCGCAGACCAAGACGGCATCCGCTGTTTCTATGATGGCGAGATTTTTTACGCCGACCGCAGCCACGAGGCGGCTGCTGGCGTGAATAAAATTGCCTTCGCTGCCCTCTAGCAGCACATCGCCATGCGCCACATTGCCTAGGCGGTCGGCTTGACCGATTTGCCAAACTGCATCCCATGCGCCGACATCGCTCCATTGCGCGTGTAAATTCACCATGCGGATGGGGATCGTTGAGCCGGGGCACTTCTCCATAACGGCGATGTCAACAGATTCTGAAGGCACGCAAGCAAATTCCGCTGCGCTGGGACGAACGAATTGAAGACTGCCGGCGAGCGGATCGCTTGATTTAGCTTCCCAAGCCTTCTCGCAGGCTTGCAAAATATCCGGGCGAAATTGCGCGAGTGCTTTGAGCCATACACTCGCACGCAAAACAAACATGCCGCTGTTCCAAGCGTAATCGCCCTCAGCAAGATACTGCTTAGCGATTTCCAGTGATGGTTTTTCTACGAATTGACAAACGTCGCGAATTTGGGTTTCTGAAGCTGCGCCAGCACGAATGTAGCCGTAGCCAGTCTCCGGCCGATCTGGCTTGATGCCTAGGATCACGACAGAGCCGTCAGAAGCCGCTTGAATGGCTCTGCGTAGGCTAATTGCATAGCCCGCTTCGTCTCCGATGTGTTGATCCGCAGGGCTGGCAACGAGCACGGAATCAGCGCCGTGTTCTGTGGCTTGCAAGGCAGCCAGCGTGAGAGCTGCGGCGGTGTTGCGGGCGCAAGGCTCAAGCAGCAAGCTTGCTTGGCCTGTATGCACTTCTCGCAGCTGCTCGAGCGCCAAAAAGCGATGTTCCTCGCCCGTGACGATCAAGCTGGGTTGAATATGAATTTGATCATCGGCAAGTGCATTTAAGCGCATCGCGGCAAGCTGATACAAACTATGGGTACCCGAAAGCACCAAAAATTGCTTGGGAAAACCCGCGCGCGAAAGCGGCCAAAGCCGAGTGCCCGAGCCACCACACAAAATCACGGGTGTAGCTTGAATCACGTGCGGCTCGCTCTCGTGCTACGCCCTACGGCAGGGCTGGTCGCTTCATCACGCGCCGCCTGCGCTTGCAAGGCATCAATCTCAGATCGCAGGCGCTCGTACTCCGCTTTTTTGACCTGCAAGAATTCAACGGTAAGCTCAGCGCGCGCCGTGATGCCCGCAGGTGTGAGCACATAGGCATACGCTAGCTTGTTTTTGTTGTTCTTAAAATTCCGCGCAATCAGAAAGCCTTTAGCCAGCAATGCCTTGAGGCAATAATTGGCCTTGCCCAAGCTCACGCCCAATTGAAGCGCCAGCTCGCGCTGATTGAGCTGCGGCTGATCGGCAAGCACTTGCAAGGTGCGCAAATCGGTTTCAAGGGCTGATGCGTTCATGTGTTGAACAGATGCTACCATAAGAGACGTTTAAAGTTAAAAACTATGTTGCGTGTTTTGTGTTTTGGCCGTTTTTTTGATGACATTCCGGGTGGCATGCAAACGCATGTGGATCATTTGTTTCGCGCGATGAAAGGCCATGTTGACTATGTGCATCTGGTGCCCAGCCGAGATTCAACTGGCTTTGAAGGCGAACTGCACGGCTTTCCGCTGATCCGCACACCGAGCTGGAATGTGGATGGCTCACTGGCTTTGTCGCCGCAATTGATCGCGCGAGCACGTCAACTACACAAAGAAAAGCCTTTTGACTTAGTGCATCTGCACATGCCCGATCCAATGTCGCATGTTGCATCATGGGCTATTCCGAGCCACGTGCCGCGCATCATCACTTGGCATGCAGACATCATTCGCCAAAAGCTGCTTCTCTTGGGCTATCGGCCTTTTCAAAATGCCGCGCTGCGCAATGCGAAAGGCATCATTGCTGCCACACCGGCACATATCAAGAGCTCTACAGAATTGGTGGCGCCGCATCTGCAAGACAAGCTGCATGTGATTCCATTTGGCTTTGATTTAGCGCACTACGCCGTGCCGCTTGCTCTTAGCGCTCGGCTCAGGGCAACGTATCCGGGAAAACTCATCTTCGCGCTGGGCCGCCATGTGCATTACAAAGGCTTTGATGTATTGATCAAGGCCATGGCGCAATTGCCGCTCGACGCGCAACTCATCATTGGCGGGGAAGGCCCGTTGACTTCTGAATGGAAAACTTTGGCCGCCACGAGCCCAGCGGCAGCGCGCATTCATTTCGTGGGCAAGATCTCTGATTCAGGTCTGCCCGCTTATTTCCAAGCCTGCGATGTGTTTTGCTTGCCTGCTGTGAATCAAGCCGAAGCCTTTGGCATCGTGCAAGTGGAAGCGTTTGCTTGCGCCAAGCCGGTAGTGAGTACCAAGCTCAACAACGGCGTGGATTTCGTCAACCAAGATGGGATCACTGGGCTGACTGTGACTCCAGGCGGCGTCGATGAGCTGGCTGTTGCTTTGAACCGCCTGCTGGCGAATCCTGCACTTTGCCAACAGCTGGGAGAACAAGCTTTGCAACGTGCGCAAAAAGAGTTTTCTCTTGAAGCCCTGCGCTCCAAAACGCTGGCCGTGTACCGTCAAGCTGTGGAGCAAGCTGTGCGATGAAAATCCTCGTTACC
>JAYUSD010000094.1:0-4054 GCA_043755865.1 Variovorax sp.
CGCGCTTGCGGGCGCGAGTTTCAAGCGCTTTGGCTTGGTGCGCGACCAAATTCATTTCTTGGGCAACTATTCGCTGCTGATCATCACCGTGAGCGGCTTATTTGTAGGCTTCGTGTTGGGCTTGCAGGGCTACTACACCTTGCAGCGCTATGGCTCATCGGAGGCGCTCGGTACGCTGGTGGCGCTGAGCCTTGTGCGGGAACTCGGGCCGGTGATTACAGCTCTTTTGTTTGCAGGTCGCGCAGGCACGGCGCTCACAGCTGAGGTGGGCCTGATGAAGCGCGACGAAGTACTCGCGTATATGGAAATCAGTGCGATTGATCCCATCACGCGCATCCTCGCACCACGCTTTTGGGGCGGCGTGATAGCCATGCCAATATTGGCGGCGGTGTTCAGCGCCGTAGGCATTTTGGGTGGCTATGTGGTGGGTGTTTTGATGATTGGCATTGATGGTGGCTCGTTTTGGAGCCAGATGCAAGGCGGCGTAGATGTATGGCGCGATGTGGGTAATGGCGTGATTAAGAGCATCGTATTTGGCTTTGCCGTGACGTTCATCGCATTACTGCAAGGCTATGAGGCCCAACCTACTCCAGAGGGAGTCGCAAGAGCAACGACGCGTACGGTCGTGATGGGAAGCTTGGCAGTGCTGGCGCTAGATTTCATGCTGACTGCGATGATGTTTTCGATTTAAAAAGTAGAGTTTGGAGAAAAAAATGCAACGCTCTAAAAATGATCTTTGGGTTGGCCTCTTCGTGCTGATTGGCGCGGCGGCCGTGCTATTTTTGGCCCTGAAATCGGCAAATTTGCTGTCGATTAATTTTGATTCGACGTACCAAGTGAGCGCGAAATTCGACAACATTGGCGGCTTGAAATCTGGCGCTGCTGTCAAGAGCGCTGGTGTCGTCGTCGGGCGTGTGGAATCCATCACCTTTGACGATAAGACCTACCAAGCCCGCGCCACGCTGGCCATACAAAGTAAGTTTGCATTCCCCAAAGACAGTTCGCTAAAAATTCTCACCAGCGGCTTGCTTGGCGAGCAATATGTGGGCATGGAAGCTGGAGCGGATGAGAAAAATCTCGTGTCAGGTGATGCAATTAAAAGTACGCAATCAGCAGTGGTTTTGGAGAATTTGATTTCACAATTTCTCTTTAGCAAAGCCTCTGAAGGCGGCTCAAACGCCAGCAGCTCAGGCAATGGCGTAAAGAAATAGGGTTGACCATGATGTTTTCAATAACTATTAAATTCATAGCACGCTGCGCAGTATTCTTGCCGGCGATCATCGGTTTTTTCTTAATATCTGGCTGCGCAAGCGGCCCAACAGCCAATCCGACCGATCCGCTGGAGCCTTTTAACCGCAGCATATACACCTTCAATGAGGGCGTAGACAAGGCTGTGCTCAAACCGGTGGCGCAGGGCTACCGCGCTATTGCGCCGCAGCCCGTGCGCGCGGGGGTGCATAATTTTTTCAACAACCTGCAAGATTTGTGGTCCAGCATCAATGGTGTATTGCAGTTGCGCCCAGTGGTGGCAACCGATAACTTCATGCGTTTTGGCGTGAACACTGTGTTTGGCTTGGGCGGCGTGCTCAATGTCGCTGACGAACTGGGCATCCAGCGCCATCAAGAAGATTTTGGCAAAACGCTGGGGCGCTGGGGCGTGCCTTCGGGCGCTTATCTCGTCTTCCCATTGTTTGGCCCGACAACGCTTCGCGATTCTGCAACAATTGTTTTGGAAAACAGATACGATGCGGTTTCTAGCGTCGGCAATGTAAGAGTGCGCAACAGCCTGACTGCCCTGCGCGCGGTGGATACGCGCACTAATCTGCTGCGTTTGGGTAATCTGCTCGATGAAGCTGCTTTAGACAAATACAGCTTTACCCGCGATGCCTTCCTGCAAAAGCGCCGCGCTGAAATTTATCGCCCGGGCGCTGATAAAGAAGACAATTACAAACAGGCTGTAGAAGATAAAAAATAGCTACTCCAAGGCAGTTCATGTGCTTCTTGCGTGTAAAAAATCACACATTGCGCAAGCTGGACGCAACTTTGTCACCCTAGCAAGGCCTCCAAGCGTTGTTTGTTAATTCGCAGGCTTTTGCCCCGCTTTGAAAGGTTTTC
The DNA here is from genome assembly GCA_043755865.1 of Variovorax sp. GTDB lineage: Bacteria > Pseudomonadota > Gammaproteobacteria > Burkholderiales > Burkholderiaceae_C > JANMDU01. Next base: position 2,116 of record JAYUSD010000094.1, read on the forward strand.
CATGAATCGTCGTTATCTCAATCTGTTTTTTGCTCTCGCCACAGGCCTCGGTTTGCTGTGCTCCACATTTGCGCACGCTCAATCTACAGAAACACCCGACGCTTTCATCAAGCGTCTCTCGGTGGACGTGCTCGAAACGATCAAAGCCGACAAAGCCATTCAAGGCGGCGATGTGAGCAAAATCACGGCGTTGGTGGACACAAAAATCTTGCCAAATGTGAATTTCCAGCGCATGACGGCGTCGGCCGTAGGGCGCACATGGCGTTCAGCCACGCCTGAGCAGCAAAAGCGCTTAGAAGCCGAATTCAAAACCTTGCTCATGCGCACTTACTCCGGCGCACTCTCGGAAGTTAAAGACCAAAGCATCGTCATGAAGCCTCTGCGCATGGCCGGGGACGACACAGAAGTGACCGTGCGCACAGAGATTAAAGGCCGTGGCGATCCGATTCCGCTGGACTACCGTGTAGAGAAAGTGGGCACGTCGTGGAGAATCTATGACCTGAATGTGGCCAGCGTTTGGCTGGTGGAAACCTATCGCACACAGTTTTCGCAAGAAATCAATGCGAACGGGATTGATGGCTTGATTGCAAAGCTGGCTGAGCGCAACAAGACTCGCAAGTAAGCTCTTCCATCATGCTCGTCTTGCCATCTGACATCACCCACGCAAACGCCCGCACCTGCGCCCATATGCTGGCGCAGGCGTTGCGCAGCCAAGAGCAGGCCGTAGTGGCCGATGCTTCGAGCTTGCAAAAGTTTGATTCGTCTGCGCTGGCGGTGCTGCTGGAGTGCCGTCGCGAAGCGCAGATCCAAGGCAAAAGCTTCTCCGTGCGCGCTCTTCCCGAGCGTCTGCGCTCTCTGGCAGCGCTGTATGGCGTGGCTGAGCTGTTGCCAGCTTCGCCTTGAGGTTTTTGCCTCAGTTTTCCCCGGAAGAAAATACCCTGAGCCCTACAATAGAGGGTTCATGACCATAGCCATCTCTGTTAATTCCGTCACCAAGCGCTACGAAAGCGCCAAAACTGGTGGCAACCATCTCACCGCCTTAAACAACGTCAACCTCCAGATCGAGGATGGCGAGTTTTTTGGCCTGCTTGGGCCCAATGGCGCCGGCAAAACCACGCTCATCAGTATTTTGGCGGGCCTCACGCGAGCCACTGAGGGCAGCATCACCGTCCACGGCCACGATGTTCAAAAAGACTACGCAGCGGCGCGCAAACAGTTGGGCGTGGTACCGCAAGAATTGGTGTTTGATCCTTTTTTTACCGTACGCCAAGCGCTACGCATTCAATCGGGTTATTTTGGCGTGAAAAACAACGACGCGTGGATTGACGAACTTCTTCACAGCCTCGGCCTCACCGACAAACAAGATGCCAACATGCGACAGCTCTCGGGCGGCATGAAGCGCCGCGTGTTGGTGGCACAGGCTTTGGTGCACAAGCCGCCAGTGATTGTGCTCGACGAACCAACGGCTGGCGTCGATGTCGAGCTGCGGCAAACGCTCTGGCAATTCATTGCCAAGCTGAATAAACAAGGCAGCACGATACTGCTCACCACGCATTATTTGGAAGAAGCCGAAGCGCTTTGCGGGCGCTTGGCCATGCTCAAGGGCGGCAAGGTGGTGGCGCTAGAGAAAACATCCACGCTGCTCAAAGCGGCATCATCGAATGTTTTGAGGTTCAAAATTGATAGCGAACTTCCTAATGAACTTGCCGGCAAGGCGAGGATTACAGGTCGAATTGTGCAGTTTCCCGCGCACAACGCACTTGAGATTGAGCAGTATCTCGCCGCGGTGCGCAGCGCAGGCATTGAGGCGCAAGACGTGGAGATTCGCAAGGCAGATTTAGAAGATGTGTTTCTTGATGTCATGGGAGCACACAAATAATGAGCTTCAGCAACCAACTCACCGGCTGGCAAACGCTTTTTTATAAAGAAGTCCTGCGTT
>JAYUSD010000095.1:0-9718 GCA_043755865.1 Variovorax sp.
GCGTTTACTTGCCAATATCTGATACACACCAATTTCGCCTGATTCAAATTCAAGTGCGCAAGCCGCCATATACAGACGCCAAATTCTAAAAGTCGACTCGGTCACAAAATCCAAGGCTTGCTGATGATGTACCTCAAGCCTTGAGACCCAGTGCCGCAGCGTCAGGGCGTAATGAGGGCGTAATCCTTCCACATCTGATATCTCAAAGCGCGCCTGCTCCATGCCGCGCTGAATATTGCTCACGGTGTCAAGTTGTCCGTCTGGGAAGACGTAGCGATTGATAAATTCAGTTGAACTCGTTTTGTTCCAACCCTCAACATCATGCGTGATACCGTGATTAAGAAAAAGACCGTTTGGTTTGAGCAAACGATGAACGGTGGAAAAATAGGCCGGCAGGTTTTTCAAGCCAACATGTTCAAACATGCCCACACTTGCCACCTTGTCGTAGACGACGTTGCCTTGAAGATCGCGGTAGTCACACAATTGAACGGTGACACGGTCTTCAAGCCCTGCCAATGCGATACGTTGGCGCGCAAGGTCGAGCTGTTTTTGGCTGAGTGTGATTCCATGCGCATGCACGCCATAGGTGGCCGCCGCGTGAATGATCAACGCACCCCAGCCACAGCCGATGTCTAAAAATTGATCGCCATATCGAAGTTGTAGTTTGCGACAAATATGATCCAGCTTCGCCTTTTGAGCCTGCTCCAAATCCATATCAGGCCGCTCAAAATAGGCGCAAGAATACACCATGGCCTGATCCAACCAGAGCGCATAAAACGCGTTGGAGACATCGTAGTGAAAACGGATCGCGTCGCTGTTTTCTGATTTTGAATGCGCCTTAACGGCTTGCCCGTGCAGCGATGATTGGGTATCGCTTGAATCCGCTGGTGCTGAATCCGAAGCTCCGATTCGGGCTGCGCTGAACAACGCTAAAACTCTGTCGAGTGTTGAGAGCTTGATCGTGTTGAGATGATCTTTTAAACCAAGTGCGGCAAAAAAGTCGCCCTCAAAATCTATGTCGCCTCGAAAATACGCCTCGGCGATTCTGAGACGATCATTGCCTAAAACCAACAGGCGAACGACGCTCGGATTTCGGAAGATCAAGGTAAATGCTTCCTTCGATGGCTCCAAGCTTGTTTTGCCGAGCCTTAAAGTGACACCATCCCAAAGGCGCAGCAAGATGCTTCCGTTAAAGTTTTTAAATAGGCGTTGGAGTAGAGCAGCGGCTTCGTCACCACTGCGCTTAGGAAATACCAAAGGTGTATGTGATGCAACCGTTCTAGGCAACGTGGTTTGGCTGACATCTTGCATTGCTTGGCAGGCCTTTGTCAAAAATGGGCTTGGGTGGTTTCCACGTTAAAGCTCGCTTGTCTCACTTCACGTTGTATTTGATTTTTGCATCAGAGACGCAAACATCTTTTGACGCGCCTGTCATGCTGTCGCAACGTGCGGAAGCTGCTTTGAAACTCGCCTCATTTTCATCTTTGGTTGCCATGGTGCGTACCTCTGAATTAAGCTTTTTAGTTTCAGCACCGACGCGCATCACACGAGCCTCGTCGCTGGCTTTTACATGAACGGCCTTGGCATCTGCTCTGCAAACGCTTTTTGCATTGCCTTGGCTGTCGTCGCATTTTTCTTTTGCTGTATCGTAGGCTGCGTCGCCCTTGGCCATTGCAACTTTCTGCGTGTGTCGTGCGCTAGGCTCGTAGGCAGACGCCAACTCAGCTTTGGCAACCATATGAGCGCCTTTCGCTTCAGACACGCAGATGTCTTTCGGATTGGCTTTCAGGCTGTTGCATTTATCGCGGCTCACTTTATATTCACCTAAGATGGCATCTTTTTGAGTCTTGTGTTCGACCTTCGTCATGGCAATGCTCGCGCCTGACACGAAGCAAGCGACCACAGCGGTAAGCACAAATAATTTAGTTTTCATAATGAATATCCTTTAGATAGAAAAATAATGCATTTCAATCTGCTGCGCGCGTGAGGATTTTCCTCAGTTGATCGCCAAAAAAAACAGACTCACTTATGTTGGCTTGAAAGACCATTGTTGAGAGTAGTCCAAACGCACATTGTTATGTCAGACAACATCGCGCATAAAGTGTCTATTCTGAGATTACGGCAATGTCCTATGAATTCGGCCAAATTGTCTTTTTAAAGAATCAATCTCATCCATGAGTTGCAGCGCCAAAGCAGCGCCTGCTAAATTCACACCCAAATCACGCTGCAAGCGCGTCGCAATTTTTGCCTGCCGCAAATGAACACCGGTAAACCGCCATGATTCAAAGCCTTGATCTTGGTTTTCAGTAAGCCCTTCCAATACTCCTTCGTTAACGAGTTCAATGATGATGTGCTCATGCGTGCCGCAAGCGCGGCAAAGCTCATGCATGCTGATTTCAGTGAGCTCCTCCATCACTTCGCCATTGGCTCTGTTTTGGGGAAAGCTGAGTATGAAATTGGGTGTCATGGATATCTCGCAATGCTGCTAGAGCGTTTTTTCAATGGCCTCAACCGCTGCACGCGGGTTGAATGGCTTGAAAGCTGCGCGCAAATCTGAATAGGCTTTTATGTCAGAGTCACTTTCAGCAAGGGGCTGCACGATGTGCAGTACAAAGTAAAAATCGCCCGGTGTCTTGCTCGGCAGGCCACGCCCTTTAAGACGCAATTTGCGGCCGTTGATTGCACCAGCAGCGATTTTGATTTCAACGTGGCCTGTCGGTGTTTGCGCAATAACTTCTGCGCCCAGCGCAGCTTCCCATGGAGCAATTGGCAAATCCATCAGCACGTCGGAGCCATCGGTGCGAAAAAGTGGATGCGGCAGCATTTCGACGTTGAGATACAAATCACCCGGGCTTGCCCTGCCCCTACCCGCCCCGCCTTGTGCTGCCAACCGAATGTGCTGCCCCGCTCGGATGCCCTTGGGAATGACGAACTCAATGGTTCGGTTTTGTGCGGCTGACCGGCCCTCAGCTGTTTGCTCGCGCACGCTGAGATCTATGGTGCGCGTTGCGCCTTGGTATGAATCATCAATGTTAATTTGGATCTTCGCATGCTGGTCTTGTCCGTGCATGTCAAAGTCCGCTTGCCGTTGCTGCCCTGCTTTTCCGCCACGTCCCATGCTGCGAAATAGAGCGTCAAAAAATGCGCTGTGATCTTCGCCGGTTCCGTCCCCAAAGCCTTGCGATTCGAAAGCGCTTGAGTTACTGCGGTCGGCCCAGTCGGGTGGCGGCTCGAATTCTTGCCCGGCTTTGTAATTGGCGCCCAATCTGTCGTATGCCGCTCGTTTCTCAGGATCCTTGAGTACCACATTGGCTTCTGCCAATTCTTTAAAACGCGCCTCTGCGTCTTTTTCTTTACTGACGTCTGGATGATACTTGCGCGCGAGTTTGCGATAGGCGCGTTTGATCTCTTCAGGCGTTGCGCTCTTTTCCAATCCCATGACTTTGTAATAGTCTTTGAATTCCATTAACGCCTTTCTTTAGGCGCCAGCAAATGCTGCCGGCACATCATTGACTGACCTTCGCAAAGAGCGAGGCATCGGCGGCCTGCGGCCAGCGCGCACAACGCACCAATTCGCGCAGCACGAAAAAATGGATGACGCGCTTGCTGCGCCGGTTGCCATCATCAAGTGTCTTCGTGTCACCATATTTGCCTCGACATGTCAGGTGTTGACACAAATGCCTTGCCAAAGCCTAGGAGCATGCGCGCACGGCAAAACGCAGTCTGTGCGTTGGCGCACGAAGCACATTCGTACTGTTCAAGCAATTGCTATAAAAAGAATAGCGAAGTAGTGAATAAACATGACGGCTATTGCTCGTTTTTCTTATATTTTGGTGCTTGGACAGAAGCCACAATCGCTTCATCTTTCTGAATGCGCCCGTCCACCAGTTCGATCACCCGATCACACCTCGCAGCTAGGCGCGGATCGTGTGTGACGATCAAAAAGGCTGTGCCGCCGGTGCTGACCTCGCGCATCAAGGTAAACACGTTGTCGGCAGACACGGTATCAAGGTTGCCGGTGGGCTCGTCAGCTAAGACGAGCGCGGGCTGCATCACCAAGGCGCGGGCAATCGCTACACGTTGCTGCTGGCCTCCCGATAAGTCATTGGCCAAGTGATGGCCCCATTCTTTGAGGCCGACTTGCTCAATCAAGCTCTCGGCTCGCTCGCGCATCGCGGCATTAGCGCGGCCTTGCGCGGCCAGCAAGGGCAGCATCACGTTTTCTACCGCAGTGAATGCAGGCAATAGATTGTGAAACTGGAATACGAAGCCGATAGCCTTGGCGCGCAATTGAGTCAGCTGCTTATCGGGCAGATGTTCAGCCTCTTGGCCAATCAAAAATAGCTTGCCCGCGCTGGGCTTGTCAAGCAACCCAATAATATTGAGCAGTGTGCTTTTGCCCGAACCTGAAGGGCCAATCAAGGCCGCAAACTCGCCGCGTGCCAGCGTGAGATCAATACCATGCAATACCTCGGTTTCATGCGCTGTGCCTGTGCCGTATGACTTGTGTATACCCTGAAGCTGCAAGGTTGCAACTTGTGTGTTGGGTGTAGCAGGTTCAGCCACGAATAGCCACCGCAGGATCTAGCCGCGCTGCACGCTGCGCCGGGAAGAGGGCCGACAGCGTGCCCACTGCCGTGGCTCCTAACGCCACAATCAGATACAGCATTGGCTTGGCTTCCAAGGTAAAGAAAGGCACGCCTTGTTCATCAACGGCAAGCCCACGCCAACCATTCAAAAATGCCCAACCCATCAACGAGCCAAACACTGAGCCCAGCAAGCCCAGCATCGCGCCTTGCAGCAAAAAAACGCCCAATATTTGGCCACGCGTTGTGCCAGTGGCTCGCAAGATGCCAATCTCTTTTGACTTTTGCACCACTGAGACCACCAGCACACTGGCAATGCCCAGCGCCGCAGTGAGGCCGACAAACAGGCGAATGATAAAGAAGCTCAAATTCTGCCCCGCCAGCGCTTTGAAGAAGTCAGCATTCGTCTTGATCCAGCTCTCCACCAAAATGTTTGGCTGCGCCGCTATTTGGCGAGCTGTCGTCTCTGCCGCAAATGGCGCGGCCACCTTGACCCAGAGTTGCGTGACGCCGCCCGGTAGCCCCAGCAGGCTCTGCGATGTACGCAGCGCCACATACACTGCGCCCGAATTCTGGCCTCGATTGCCGAAATCAAAAATGCCGGAGACGAACAGCACCACAGGCGTTCCCTGCGCCGCTTTCAAAGTGAGTTTGTCGCCAAGGGCTAATCCTAAGTCTTTGGCCAAGTCGCGGCCAATCAACACATCGGTACTGCTCAAATCGGCATGGCCTGCAATGATTTTCTCTTTCAACGCAATCAGCCGCAGATAGCTCTCAGGCTCAATGCCGCGCACACCCACGCCAATGTTTGCATCGCCGCGAATGATAAAGGCCGCGCCCGCGACCACAGGTGTCACCACCAACACGCCCGGCGTTGCGAGCGTTGTGTCTCGTACTTTTTGCCACTGATCCAGTGAGCGTTCGCGTTGCGCGCGAGGCTGCACGATTGACGCAAGTTCAGCACCCGATTCACGTCGCAAACTGCGCGGCGCTTCCTCGGGCGCCTTGATAACAACCTGCGCCTGAAAATCCAGCAATGTTTTAAAAAAGTTGTCTTGCAATCCCGAGATCAGCGCCGACATAAACACGATCACCGATACGCCGAGCGACACGCCGGCAGTGATGAACACCGTTTGCAATAAACCCTCGCGCAAGAATCGCGTGGCCAATACCCATTCAAAAGGAAGGAGCGGGTTCATTGCTTTGCGCCACTGCCACTTCCGGGGCGAACGCCATTGCCAGAGCTTTCCGGTTTGGCATCAGGGATGGCGGTCACTGTGGCGCGAACGCGCTCGCCAGCTTTCACACCGACTTTTGACACAGGCAATATGCTTTCACCCGCCTTAATGCCCTCTAGCACCTCGACCCGCGTATCACCGCGCAGCCCCAGCGTGACAAACTGCTTTGTAGCGCGTTTGCCTCTCACGACCAACACCCACGGTTTTCCCGTGGCTGCATCTTCCAAGGCGGCGGTAGCAATCACCACAGTAGCCGTACGCCGAGCGGTTTCAATGTCAATCGATACCGTCATGTCTTGGCGCAAATAGGGCGGCGGGTTTGCGACTGCCAACTTGACTTCTACCGAACCGCGCGCCGCGTCTACAGCAGGGTTGATATAAGCGACCGCTGCATCAAAACGCTGATCAGCAAACGCATCAGCCGAGCCATATGCTTTTTGGCCAACAGCGATTTTCGATAAATTTTTCTCGTCAATCTGAATCAAGATCTGCGTCTGCCCGCTCGCTGCGAGCACCATGAGCGCCTTGCCCGGCTGCACAATATCGCCCACCTCTACGCTGCGGGAGATCAACACACCGCTGCTGGGTGCAAGCACTTGGCCTTGATCAAGTCTCACGCGCGCCAATTGCTCGCCTGCCAGCGCTTGGCGCAAAGCAGCCTGTGCTAGCAAAGCATCGCTGCCGCCACTGGTATTTGTTTTCACCTGAGCTTGCGCAGCTGTCACTTGGCTATTCGCTACATCCAAAGCGCGCTGCGCATCGTCAACGGCTGCTTGGCTGATAAATCCTTTGGCCACTAAATCATTGTTTCGTGCAAGCGTCTTGCGTGCTTGTAATGCGCCAGCTTGAGCCTGAGCGAGTGTTTGCATGGCCAACGGCTGGCTCAGCTCGCCCAGCTGCCGCAATTTAGCCTGCGCCTGCGCCACCGAGGCGTTGGCTTGAGCCAGACTGGCGCGCGCATCGCTGTTGTCCAGCTCAATGAGCAGTTGCCCAAGCTCGACAGTTTGGCCCTCGGCAACCGCGATGCGCAAGACGCGGCCCGAGCCTTGCAGCGCCACCGTGATGCGCTGCGGGGAAATCACACGGCCACTGGCCACCACGCTTTGCACCAGTTCGCCACTGGTGGCTGAGTACACATTGACGGGTGTGCCCAGAATGATATTTCTCGAAAAATACAGCGCCACCAAAATAATCAGCAGGGCCGCAGCAGCGATTTTCAGCCAAGTGCGCGGCGCTATATTTTTTAGTTTCGAAATGCTGTTCGCCGTAGAAGAAGTGCTTTTTTTCGTTGGCGCGCCACTCGTTTCTGGTGGCGAGGGGCTTTTGTCTTCGGACGAACCGATTTTTTGCGTGGGTGCGCTGATGTCTGCCGACGATGGGGCGGTTTTCAATTCCTCCATGGCACCTCCTGCTTTTGACTAGGCCGCAACCAGTGTGACCGGCAAAGCGATGCCTGTCTGAGCGTTACCGCACAGATGAATGGCTTGGTAAAAACATGTGGCGTGTGTGCGTTGGCGTACAGCTTTACTGTGCTGTGCAGGCAATGATCGAGTGTTATTTAAGGAAAGCTCTGATGTTGCTCAAAATGCCTTCTGCTGATGCAAAGTTACCGCGCATGCCGATGCGGCTTTGCGAATGGGGCGGCCCATCTCTTCACGCTGGAGGTAGTGAAATTCACCGCACTCGCCGAGCGCAGATGACATGCTGCTGGCTCGCGTTTGTGAGCGCGCTGTTGCTGATCTCGCCGATGCAAGCGCAGTCCACAAACGTAAAACCGTTGCCGACTGAGACAGCGCGCGAATCTAGTAGGTCATCCAAAAAAGGCAGCGTCTATCGCGCTGGTGGCGATGTGCGCCTTGCTGCGCCCATCAAGGGCGACTTTTACGCGGCAGGCGGCCGCATCACGGTTGATCAGCCGATCACGGGAGATGCGACTTTAGCGGGCGGCGCATTGACTCTGCGAGCCCCCATTGGCGCAGATTTGCGCGCAGCAGGCGGCGAGATCAAGATTGAGAGCGCTGTGGGCGGCAAGTTGTTTGCCTCGGGCGGCAACATCACATTCAGCAACGATGCGGCTGTCGCCCAAGCTGCGACGCTGTATGGCGGCAATGTTCTTATCGAGGGCAAAATATCTGGGCCATTGAAGGTGTATGCCCAAAAGGTCATTCTTAACGCTGAAGTTGCCCGTGATGTAGAGCTCAATGCAGAGGAAATTGAGCTGGGTCCGCGCGCTAAGTTGGGCGCTGCATTGCGTTATCCCGGTGACGCGATATTCAAAACAGCAGAAGGCGTGATGATCGGAGGCGCAGTGACTCGCGGCGATTCGATGAATGGCCGCCGCGACACTCACCACGACCGAGAGTGGCATGGGCAAATGATGACCAACAGCCCCAGCTGGGCTGGCATCGCAGTAAGCATTGCCGTGCTGCTGGCTGTATCCGCATTGTTTTTGTTCGTGTTTACGCGCTTTTCGCAGCGCGCCGCTCAGAAGATATGGGCGACGCCTTGGTTAGCGCTTGCCGCAGGAATCGCTGTTTTCTTGGGCATTCCGCTTTTGGCGATGCTCCTGTGCTTGACGTTGATTGGTATTCCCTTAGGGCTCGCATTGATCATGCTCTTTCCATTGATATTGCTGATGGGATATGTCGTGGGTGTTTTCAGCATCTCAGAGCGCGTGCAGCAAGCGATTCAAAAAGAAAAGTGGAAAGAATCCCGCGCCATTAAGCTGGGATTTTTTGCATTGACTTTGCTGCTGGTCATGCTGGTCGGCAATGTACCGGTCATTGGTCCATTGTTGTTGTTCGCCATCACGCTGTTGGGCATTGGCGCCTGCTGGCTTTATTTGTACAGCCGAAGGCGGAATTTACCCAAGTCTCCTGCGTCTGGAGACACAGGCCTTGCTGCTGCATAGCGATTGCTCTATCGTGGTTTCTAAGACAAAAATGGCGTATCGCCGGCATATATATTGAATAGTTTGCTATCAAATGCATACTAGTATGATACCGTGGCATTGTGCACCGCATGCATTTTCATTGATGTGCGGGTTAGTTAGCAGACGTTGTCGCGAACACCCTATCCCAAAAAGATGTACTGACACCATAGCGGCTGGGAGCGTGTATCGCATCTGAATGGTGATGCAAAGCATGCCAGCGTTTGCGCCGAGCGAGCCAAGCGCCTTTTGCGCGCCAATGGTGTACGCCGTGGTGAACGATGGCGTAGCTCAAATAGCCCACCAGCACACCAAAGGTCAGCGCAGCCGCACCTTGCGCGCCAAACAAAACCCATGCAGGTAAAAAGACCAATACGAAGATCAATCCGCTACTCAGCAGCGTGGGAGCGCCAATCAGCGCAGTGGGCTGTGCATGATGCTGCAAATGCCAGCGTTTGAAAGGCTGCAAGCCATGCAATATAAAACGATGCAACAAATATTCAATCAGGCTCCAACTTGCCAAACCCGCTGCTGCGGTGAGCAATAAAGCCATGCCCACAGGCCAGTCGCCTCGTACACAGCAAACGGCTAGATACGCAGCCAGCGCCCAGACGACCAAAATGTAAAAAGCAAAATCTGCTTTGTAAGAAAATTTGCTATGTTCTAAACGAATCATCCCAACGTATCGTTGAATTCGAACCGTTGTATCGTGCTGAATGGCTGAATAGTCTAGTGGCCTGATGAATCTTGCGGGCGACTTGATTCAAACAAAAACCACGTGCGCCGTTCGGTCTCATCAATATAGACCTCAATCAAGCTGGTGGTGGCAATGTCGTTGTGCTCTTCACACACGTTGTGTGCCTCACGAAGACGTGTCACCAGCGTTTTGTTGTCATCGCACAGCTCGCTAAGCATGTCAGACGGTTCGACGTAGTTTGCATCGTTGTCGGAAATACGCTGTGTGC
>JAYUSD010000096.1:0-4015 GCA_043755865.1 Variovorax sp.
GAATTCACAGGCGGCTATGCCACCAATGTGGCAGCAGTGTTTGCAGCAGGCGATATGCGCCGTGGCCAAAGCCTCGTCGTCTGGGCGATCCGCGAAGGCAGGCAAGCTGCGCGGTCAGTCGATGAATTCTTGATGGGATTTAGTGATTTGCCGCGTTGAACACAACGGTACGGGCAGCTTCACCGAATGCCGAAACACTCAACTGTTTAGAAATTGCAGTCTCATGAAGGGATGTAGGGCAAAATAAGTGTGACAAATCAACACACAACCCACCCAGTATGTCTGCGACCAGTGCAATAGCTCAAACCAACACTGAAATTTTGGCATCATGCGGTCGCAGCGCAGAAGAACTGTCGCAACTGGTACATCAAATATATGAAGCTGTCGCTGAGCCTGAACGATGGCCTGAAGTGGTTGGGGCAATTGCGACTTCACTCAGAGCCCATTGCGGTTGCTTGTTTACGCCCTACACGAGGCCAGGGCAGGGCGGGTTCGTGTTCCCATGGCGTATGGACGAATCTCATTTACTTCTATGGGGCACGAAATACATTGATCATGACGTTTGGTCAAGAAGCGCATCAGAACGGAATCTCTGGCAAGAAGGTGCGGTGCTGCTAGACGAACAATTGGTTTCACGTGAAGTGCTGGCTCGTTCGGTGTTCTTCCGTGAGTTTCTCACGACGATGAATATTGGTCGCGTTTGCGCTGGATTGCTGTTGAGCGGAGCGCTTGGATTGCCAAGTACATGCTTATCGGTTTACAGGTCCTTTGATGCGCCAGCCTTCAGCCCCGCTGAAGTGGCATGGTACGGGCTTTTAATCCCTCATTTGTCGCGCGCTTTAGGCCTACAGCATCGCTTGGATGCGTTGCGTGTGCAAAATCAATCCCTCCTGTCTGCTTTTGATCGCATGGATTTTGGCGTTTGCGTACTCAATGAGTTGGGGCAGATCGTGTACGTCAATTCTTGTGCAAGCCGTGTTTTTGAGAGAAATGACGGCCTTTTGATCGATGGTGAGAATCGTCTCTCTGGGCTCAGGTCTGCTGAAGAAGCGATCCGTTCGACAGAAACTTTAGCCCAATGGATCAAGCGTCAAATCGCATCAAATTCGCTGATTGCCAACCCGCCCGCGCATTTTTCTGATGCATTTTTGCAGATGCGAAGGGAGCTAGGTAAACGCTATGCATTGCAATGCTCTTTACTGCCCTCTTGTTTTGCCGGCGCTGGACCGGCAGGCGCACGCTTGGTCCTGTTCATTACCGACCCAGATGCGGTGAAATTGCCGCCAGTTGAGCGATTGGTGGACTTGTATGGGCTTACGCCGAGCCAAGCGCGCGTAGCGCGCGCGTTTGGCAGCGGTAGCAGCTACAAAGAAATATCGAGTGCCCTTAACGTCTCCGAGGCCACGGTTGCAACTCACATAAAAGAGGTGTATGCCAAAGTCAAAGTCAACCGGCAAGCCGATTTAATGCGTCACATCATGGCGCTGGGCAAAGTCTCCGTCTAGCGCCTTTCGTTTTCCCGCGCGACGCACGAAAGCGATATGCAATGGCAGCTGACTGCGCATGAAGCGGTGGCTTTGAGAGCTTCTCAAATGCGTATATTTGAATGGATGTGACGCGCATTGCACCATCGTTTCCGTACGGCGACTTCAGGGATACATCTGCACTAAAAAGCTGTTATTTTTCGCATTATTACCATGCATTTCATGATTATATTCCTTATAATACATGAATGATTGATCGTCATTTGCATTCCTTTGTCCGCGAAGTATTGGCTGACAACCCAGCCGTGGCCTTGCTTGGTCCTCGCCAGGCAGGCAAGACAACGCTGGCTCGACAAATTGGCGACGACATCATTGGCGGGAGGGCGACCAGCAGCGTATACCTAGATTTGGAAAGCCCGCAAGATCGGCAAAAGCTCACAGATCCTGAAGCTTATTTGCGAGCCCATGAAGACAAGCTGGTGATATTGGATGAGGTGCAGCATATGCCGTCGCTGTTTCAGGCACTGCGCAGCTTAATCGATGAAGGGCGGCGCAAGGGTTTGAACAGCGGGAGATTTTTGCTGCTGGGCTCAGCCTCTGGCGAGTTGCTCAGGCAATCAGGCGAGAGCTTGGCGGGACGCATTGCTTACCTTGAATTGCCGCCTTTTCAGCCGCTGGAATTAAGCGCTGAAGCGCAAGATCAGCTTTGGCTTCGCGGCGGCTTTCCGAGCAGCTTTTTGGCTCGATCTCAACCCAAAAGCTTCAGTTGGCGGCAAAACTTGATCAACACTTATCTCCAGCGAGATATTCCCGCTTATGGCACACGCGTCCCCGCAGAAACGCTTCGGCGTTTATGGACGATGCTGGCGCACTGCCAGGGCGGCCTGCTTGACGTATCTATGCTTGGTAAAAATTTGATGCTGGATGCCAAGACGGTGCATCGGTATCTGGATTTGTTTGTTGATTTGATGCTATTGCGCCGCCTAGCCCCTTGGCATAGCAATGTGGGCAAGCGCATGGTGAAATCACCCAAACTTTATATACGCGATAGCGGGCTGGTGCATACGCTCTTAGGTATCTTGCCGTTGGACGACTTGCTCGCGCATCCGGTCGTGGGCAATAGCTGGGAAGGCTTCGTGGTGGAGGCTTTACTCAATGCTGCACCGATGAACACCATTGCGGGGTTTTATCGCACGAGCAATGGGGCTGAGATTGATTTAGTAATGAGCATTCCTGGCCAAGGCATGTGGGCCATCGAGATCAAGCGGGGCTTGTCAAGCCCTCCCAAGCGGGGCTTTTACACCGCTTGCGAGGACATCCAACCTTCAAAGCGCTTTGTGGTCTATCCAACGGGCGAGGCATATGCCCTAAGCGAGCATGCCCAGGCCATCGGATTGCGCGAGCTACTTGGGCTGATATGTACAAGTCAACTTGGCTAGTGCGTAGCACCACGCGAGCACTGCGTTAAATCTTTACAACACCTCCCCGTTGTAGGGAGTCGCGTTTAAGGGAACGTTAAGTACTTTCCCGTATGATAAGACGCCTTGCTGAGAAGTCAGCGAGGCATTTTTTCTGATGACTACAACAACTCCAATTTCCTCGCAGCCCCAAACCAGCTCGGCCTTGATTGAACTCAAGGATGTGCACTTTGGCTACGGCCTTGCGGGCAATACGGGGCGGAAGATCTTGGACGGGGTGAGCTTGTCTATTGAGCGCGGCAAAGTCACGGCGCTGATGGGTGCGTCGGGCGGGGGCAAGACGACTGTTCTGCGGCTGATTGGCGGGCAAGTCAAAGCGCAGCAGGGTCAGGTGCTTTTTGATGGGCAAGATATTGGCTCGTTGGATCAAAGTGCTTTGTATGCTGTGCGCAGGCGCATGGGCATGTTGTTTCAATTCGGTGCAATTTTCTCGGATTTGAGTGCTTTTGAAAATGTGGCGTTTCCACTACGCGAGCTCACCGACCTTTCCGAGCCGATGATTCGCGATATTGTGCTGATGAAGTTGCATGCAGTGGGCCTACGCGGGGCGCGCGATTTGATGCCGAGTGAACTCTCCGGCGGCATGGCGCGGCGCGTGGCGCTTGCACGGGCGATGGCGCTTGATCCTGAATTGGTGATGTATGACGAACCGTTTGCGGGGCTCGATCCGATTTCGCTGGGCACATCAGGTCAGCTGATTCGCCAGCTCAACGATGCGCTTGGCATCACCAGCATCATCGTCTCGCATGATTTGGAAGAAACGTTTTTGATTGCCGATAAAGTGATTATTTTGGCTAATGGGAAAATTGCAGCGCAGGGCACACCCGATGAGGTGAAAAACTCAACAGATCCGTTGGTGCATCAATTTGTGAACGCGCTGCCTGATGGGCCTGTGAAGTTTCAGTACCCGGGCGTCACAGTGGAAGAAGATTTTGGCTCAGGCATCAAAAATAGGAGCCACGCATGAGTTGGTTCAACCCATCTGACGTTGGCTTCGCTGTACGCAACACGTTGGCTAACATGGGCTACGCGGCGCGCTTGTTCGTGCGGCTG
>JAYUSD010000097.1:0-4008 GCA_043755865.1 Variovorax sp.
TGACCATCAGATTGGGCGCATTGCCGATGTACGAGTTCGCGCCCATGAACACGGCGCCTGCGGAAATCGCAGCGAGCGTGGTGGCATGCGTGGTCATCAAGGTTTGCGGATCACCGCCTGCGAGGTTGAAGAAGACAAGATAAGTGGGCGCGTTGTCTAGGAATGAGCTGAGTGCACCCGTTGCCCAAAAATAGGCCAAGGGGCTGGGCGAGCCATCAGCGCGCGTCACGCTAGACACAACCAATCCGAAAGGCCCATCCACACCCGCTTTGAGCATCGCAATCACCGGAATGATCGTGAGGAAAATACCAGCAAACAATTTGGCCACCTCTGCCATCGGCCCCCAAGAAAACTGATTGGCCTCATGCACAGAGCTTGCCGTCATTCGCATTGAGATCACGGTCACCGCGATCAAGCCCAGATCGCGCACGATCCCTTGCAAGCCAACATCCGTATCAAAGACATTGAAATCCACGCCGGGTTTCCAAATGCCACTCATCAACACCAAGCCCATGATGCAAAAGAGCAAAAGAAAATTGGCCTTGCCATCAAAACCGATGCCCTTGGTCGTTGGCGTGGGGTCAAATTTCCGAACCTCTTCGCGCTTGCTGTAAAAATAGGAATCCATACAGAAGAATATCGTCAGCAGCGAACCCACCAAGAAAAGCGTTTCGGGAAAAATGTATTTCACCGTCCAAAAGAAATCAACACCTTTCAAAAATCCAAGAAACAGCGGTGGATCGCCCAACGGCGTGAGTGAGCCGCCAGCGTTGCTTACGATGAAGATAAAAAACACAAACACATGCATCTTGTGC
The DNA here is from genome assembly GCA_043755865.1 of Variovorax sp. GTDB lineage: Bacteria > Pseudomonadota > Gammaproteobacteria > Burkholderiales > Burkholderiaceae_C > JANMDU01. The sequence continues at coordinate 816 of JAYUSD010000097.1, forward strand.
TCACGCTGATCGTTGGCGCGAATCAGCGGGCGAATCAGCAGCATAGAAGCGCCCGTGGTGCCCATGAAGCTGGCCGCTACTGCGCCGATAGCAAGGATCGTTGTATTGAGCAGCGGTGTGCCATGCAAATTGCCTTTGATGTAAATCCCGCCCGATACCGCAAACAAAGCGGCAAGCAAAATCACAAAGGGAATGTATTCAGCCAAAGCCGCATGCACAAATGCACTGCCCGCCGCGCTCGCACCAAACTTGTACGCAAACGGCACAAGAAAAAGCAAAGCCCAAAACGCCGCCACTTTGCCAAAATGATGATGCCAAAACTGCGGCGTGAGCAGCGGGCACAGCGCAATGCACAGCAAAAGGCCGGCAAAGGGAACACCCCACACAGCGGCGAGTTGCTTGCCATCAATATCAGCAGCAATTGCGCCCGTGCTCTGCAGCAGCAAAGGCAAAATGACCAAGCGGCCAAGGCCACGCAAATGGCTTGCAATGGGTGTCATGAATGTGTCTCCAAGGATAGATGGAGATTATGCCCAGCCAAGAGGGCTGTATGCCGCATTGCGCTTGTCGCGGGTCTGCGGATCCTTGGCTTGCGCGGGCATTTTAGCGGCGCAGCTTGCCTTCCGCGCCAATCACCGTGAGCTCGGTAAATTTTGAGCCGTTTTTGCTGACTGGATCAAATTTCAGAGTAAACCCACCCAAATCGACTGTGCTTAATTTTTGCAATGCATCTAATACTTTAGCGCGCGTGGGCTGCGCACCTGCATTACGAATCGCCTGCACCAGCACCAAACCGCTGACATATCCCTCTAAGCTGAAATAACTGGGCTGGGCATCAGGCGCGCGCTTTTTTAATAGAGCGCGATATTCACGCACAAGTTTTACGCTGTCTGTGTACGGATAGGGAAACACTTGGGAAAAGCCGATGCCATTGGCCATCTTCAAACCCACCTTTTGCGTAACCGCATCGGGGTTGACCACCGAGATCGACACCAAGCGCGGCGCCGGTGCGAGCGCGCGAAAGCGCTTGATGAATTCATATACCGGATCGCCCACGGCCACGATCACCACCGCTTGCGGCTGCGCATCCACCAAGGTTTTCACAGCCGCCTCAAGCGTAGGCAAAAGCTTGTCGGCGGTTTTGTCATAGGCCGCCATTGCAGCGGGCTTTCTGCCTTGTTTGGCCAACACCTGCTCTACCGCCTCTTTGCCTGATTGACCAAACGCATCATCCACATAAAGCAAACCCATGCGTGTGATGCCCATGCGCCCGAGCTGCTCCACGATTTGGCTGATCTCGTTTTGGTAACTGGTGCGCACGTGAAAAATATTTGCTGCGCCCTGCACTTCTTTCGCGCCTGTGAGCGTGCCCACCATGGCAATGCCCGCATCTGTGAGCGCATTCGATTTGATCACCGCCAGCGTATTGGCCGTGCCGCGATAGCCCGCCAGCGCAATAGGGTTAGATTGATCAATCAGCTCTTTGGTGAGCCTCACCGTTTCGTCGGGAATGTATTTGTCATCTTGCGTGATGAGCTTGAGCTTGCGGCCATTGATGCCACCTGCCGCATTGGTTTTTTCAATGGCCAGCTGCAAGCCCAGCTGCAAGCCTTGGCCTAAATCTGCGCCATTGGTGCCAGACAGCGAAGCGACTTGGCCAATCACCAAATCTTGAGCAAAGGCCGTGCGCTGAGTTGCAGCGCCCAAGAGCAAACCAGCCGTCATCAGTGTGGATAAAAATATCTTCATGTTTGTCTCCAAATTTTTTTATAGGCTCCCTGATGTACGCCTTATGTCAACTCAACGCCTTCTGCGCTGCTTAATAACTCCAAATATCCTTGAGCACCTGTTGCAACGCGGCAATCGCAGGGTCTTGCTCGCGTGATTTGCTGTAGATAAAGTTCAGAGGGCAAACTTGGCTCGCGCCATCCCACACCACCACCTCGCCCCGTTGAGCAGCAGCTTGCGCGAGCTCATCTCGCATCAAACACAAGCCTACGCCACTTTTCACCAAGCTGATCATCGAAGCCTCTTGGTCAGCTTCGACCACAAAGCGCGGCTCAAAACCATGGCGGCGAAGCATCTCGCGCACCAAGCGATGCTGCGAGCTTTGCGCAGGCGTGCCCACCCAAGGCAGGCCGCCCACATCTTGCCAACTGGCGTGCTGCATCTTGGCTGCCCAATCAGGCGGCGCGACCACGCGATACGTCACCGTGCGCAGCAAAACTTGCGCTACGCCCGGCGTGGCAACCTCGCCCAAATAAAACCCTGCGTCAATTTCGCCGGCCAAAAGCTGCGCCAGCACACTGCCCGATACACCGTGCAGCAATTTCATCTGCAGCAGCGGATAAAACTGCAACACCGCGCCCAGAAACGAGCCCAATTTGATCGACTCTGGATCAATGATCGTGCCCAGCCGCACCACGCCTGCTACCTCGCCTTGCAAGCGTTTGGCAGCATTCAAAAGCTCCATCGCATTGAACAAAGCGCGTTCAGCATGCGGCAAAAGAGCCATTCCCGCGCTGGTAAGAGCCATGCCCGTCGGCAGGCGATCAAACAGCAGCACACCCAGCTCTTCCTCCAGAGCCTTGAGCTGCTTAGACACAGCAGGCTGCGTGATGTGCAACTGCTCGGCAGCTCGCGTGAGATGCCCTACGCGAGCCACTGCCAGAAAGGTCTTGAGCTGATAGATCTCCATAAGAGTAGATTACTCGACGCCAGCTGTCGCAAAGTAAGGGGTTTTCATCAGCGTCTGCGCAACATCGGTAGACGCGCGGGGCGCCTTGGCTTCAGCGGACACCTCAGGCCACACAAAGCGCAATAAATTCGTGCTGCCTGCTGTGGCAAATGGCAATCCTGCCACCACCGCCATCGGCTTGCGAGCATGGTAGTAGCCCATGCTTTTGGCCGCCGCAATCGCGCTCTCAATCATGCCCTCCACGCTACCGGCATCAGGCGACAGTTGGGGCTGCACACCCCAAGCCAAGCACAAGCGCCGCGCGGTATGGACATGCGGCGTGAGCCCAATATGCGGCACACGCGTGCGCTCTTGCGCCACGCGCAGCGCCGATGCTCCTGAGGTGGTGTAAGTTACAGCGCACGCCATGGGCACCAAAGAAGCTGCTGCGCGCAGCGCAGCAGCAATCAAAGCAGCACGGTCAGGCTCTTGGTTTGCCGATTCTTTTTTGATCGC
>JAYUSD010000098.1:0-9605 GCA_043755865.1 Variovorax sp.
CCAGAGGGCCACGAACGAAGCCGGGCCCGAACACGCTTCAAAAGTAGCGATGAAATCGCTGATAATCGTTGAGCTTAACTATAAGGAAATCGCCTCATGTCCGCACCCGTTCACAAGCGTATATTGCTCAAGCTCTCGGGTGAGGCTTTGATGGGTGATGATGCGTTTGGTATCAATCGCGCCACCATCGTGCGCATGGTGCAAGAGATCAAAGAAATCACCGAGATGGGCGTGCAGGTGGCCATTGTGATTGGCGGCGGCAATATTTTTCGCGGCGTGGCCGGCGGCGCTGTGGGCATGGATCGCGCCACAGCCGATTACATGGGCATGCTTGCCACCGTGATGAACGCATTGGCTTTAGCTGACACCATGAATCACGCCGGCATGGTGGCGCGCGTGATGAGCGCAATCAACATTGACCAAGTGGTCGAACCCTATGTGCGCCCCAAAGCTTTGCAGTATCTTGAAGAGGGCAAAGTGGTGGTGTTCGCCGCGGGCACAGGCAATCCGTTTTTCACGACGGATACTGCTGCTGCTTTGCGTGGTGCAGAGATTGGCGCAGAGATTGTGCTGAAGGCCACCAAAGTTGATGGCGTATACACCGCCGATCCCAAGCTTGACCCGAGCGCTACGCGCTACACCAAGCTCAGCTTTGATGACGCGATGCGGCAGAATTTAGGGGTCATGGATGCAGCAGCGTTTGCACTTTGTCGCGATCAAAAGCTGCCAATCAGAGTATTCTCTATTTTCAAGGCTGGTGGTTTAAAGCGCGTGGTGTTAGGTGAAGATGAAGGCACGCTGGTTCACGTCTAGGGTGACGATCAAACATATACGTTTGACGATAACGCTGAAGTAGAGCGACAACAGTAGAAGGAATGATCATGAGCATTGCAGAGATTAAGAGAAACGTTGAAACGAAAATGGCGCAATCTTTGGAAGCGCTGAAAAATAACCTTGGCAAAATCCGCACAGGACGTGCCAATCCGGCCATTCTGGATTCGATCATGGTGGATTACTACGGCAACCCCACGCCGCTCAACCAAGTTGCCAGTGTCACCTTGCTAGACAACCGCACGATCAGCGTGCAGCCTTGGGAAAAAGGCTTGGGCGCGAAAGTGGAAAAAGCGATTCGTGACAGTGATCTGGGTGTCAATCCAGTTTCAATGGGCGATTTGATTCGCGTGCCGATGCCGATGATGAGCGAAGAGCGCCGCAAGGAAATGACGAAGCTGGTGCGCAATGATGGCGAAAATGCGAAGATTGCGATCCGTAATTTGCGCCGTGATGCCATCGAAGGCGTGAAAAAACTGGTGAAAGACAAGCTCGCTTCAGAAGACGAGCAAAAACGCTCTGATGCAGAGACGCAAAAAACCACCGACAAATTCATTGTCGAAGTGGATCGCTTGGTCGCTGAAAAAGAAAAAGAGATTTTGGCGATTTGACATTCGATCTGACTAAATCTTTACTGCAAATGCTAAGCCCGATGCTGATGACACCCAATTAAACCTGCGGTTAATGCTCATATTTTTATAGCAGCTATGAATTTACCTCAACATGTAGCTATTGTGATGGATGGCAACGGACGATGGGCAAAACAACGGTTTTTGCCGCGTTTGGCAGGGCATGCTCAAGGCGTCGAATCTCTGCGTCGTTGTGTGCAGACCTGTTCCGATCTGGGGATTAAAGTGCTAACCGTGTATGCCTTCTCTTCAGAAAATTGGAATCGTCCTGAAGAAGAAGTGTCAGGCTTAATGAGTTTGTCGCTCAAAGCGTTGAGCAGTAAGGTCAAGGATATGCACGCCAAGGGCGTGCGAATTTGCTTCGTTGGTGATACTTCGCGAATCTCTGCGCAAGTTCGCACGAGCTTTGTTCAGGCGGAGCAGCTCACGCTGGGCAATAGCAAGATCACGCTGAATGTTTGTTTTAACTACGGAGGTCGGTGGGACATCGTGCAAGCTGCCCAAACAATCGCTGCGCGTGGGCAAGCGATCACGGAAGCAGCGCTGAGCGCAGAGATGTCTACGGCCCACGTGGGTGACCCAGACTTGCTGATTCGCACCGGTGGAGAATTTCGGATGAGTAATTTTTTGCTCTGGCAATGCGCCTACAGTGAGTTGTATTTCAGTGACAAGCTCTGGCCAGATTTTGATGAGGGTGCGCTTGATGCAGCTTTGCTTGCGTTTGCGCAACGCGAGCGGCGATTTGGCAAGACCTCTGAGCAAGTCACCGATGTGGCTGCGGTGCATTGACGCTGACACATCACAGCCCGCAAATCAAGACGCCTATGCTTAAACAACGCATCCTCACCGCCGTTGCTCTGCTGGCTATTTTGTTGCCTGCGCTGTTTGCCAAGCAGGCCGAATGGTTCATGTTGGTGAGCTTGATTTTGATCACGCTGGCCTGCTGGGAGTGGGGTCGGCTTAATGGCTATACCGGCGCATCAGCTTGGTTCATGGCCTTGGATGGCTTGGTACTTTGCCTCGCATTTTGGAAGCTGGGTTTGCCATACGCTAAAACACCGATGCTTTGGATTGTTGTGGGTGCACTTTGGATCGGCTTAGGCGCATGGCTGATCCACCGCGGCGTGAGCAGCTGGGCTCAGATACACAAATGGCAGCGCGTTGCTGTGGGGCTTATTCTTTTGTCGCTGGCTTGGCTCGCTATTGCACAAGCGCGAACGATTGGCATTAACTTCTTGCTCTCGCTGTTGGTGACGGTTTGGGTGGCTGACATTGGCGCCTATTTCGCAGGGCGGCGTTTTGGGAAGAAAAAATTGGCGATTCGCATCAGCCCCGGCAAGAGTTGGGAAGGTGTGTATGGCGGGATGGCGGCGGTGCTGGTGCTCGCTGTGGCTTGGGCGCTTTGGCAGCCAACATTTGCCGATTCTGCTTCGTTGTATCGAAAACTGCTGATCGGCAAAGGCTGGTTTTTTGTGATTTTGGGGGCTTTGCTGATGCTGGCGATGAGTGTGGTGGGAGATTTGGTTGAGTCGCTTGTCAAGCGCAGTGCAGGCATGAAAGATTCGAGCAGTTTGTTGCCAGGCCATGGCGGTGTGCTGGATCGCGTGGATGCACTGCTGCCTACATTGCCGCTGGGTATGATGCTTTACTCTCTCGCATGAATTTCGGTATGAAACAGCAACGCGTCACCATCCTCGGCTCGACCGGCTCGATTGGTAAAAGCACGCTGGATGTGATCGCGCGGCATCTTGATCGTTTTGAAGTGTATGCATTGTCGGCGTCTACCAACGCGGTTGAGATGGCGGCTCAAATCGCGCAATTCAAACCGCAGCGCGTCGTGATGGCGGATGCTGCCGCAGCGCAAGAATTAGCACGCATTTTGAAGCAAAAAGGCATAGTAGCCGGCATAGAATGTGCGCAAGATGCTATTGAAAGCATAGCGTCTGATACGCAAACAGACATCGTGATGGCATCCATCGTGGGCGCAGCAGGCCTGGCGCCTTGTCTTGCTGCAGCACGCGCTGGCAAGCGCTTGCTGTTGGCTAATAAGGAAGCGCTGGTGGTGGGCGGCGATCTGTTTATGAATGCTGTTCGGCTTGGTGGCGGCTGCCTTTTGCCGATTGACAGCGAGCATTCAGCGATTTTCCAAAGTCTGCCCGAAGATGCAGCCACTTGGGCGCGACGTGTTGAGAAAATCATCCTGACCGCATCGGGTGGCCCATTTCGCACGCGCGATGTGGCTACATTGCGCGACGTGACGCCTGCGCAGGCCGTGGCGCATCCCAATTGGGTGATGGGACGCAAAATATCGGTGGATTCAGCCACCATGATGAACAAAGCGCTGGAAGTGATTGAGGCGCATTATTTGTTTGGCATGCCGCCCGAAAAGATTGATGTGGTGATCCATCCGCAATCGATCATTCACTCGATGGTGCAATACACGGATGCCTCCACTGTCGCGCAACTCGGCACGCCGGACATGCGCGTGCCCATTGCGTACGGGCTATCTTGGCCCGAGCGGATCGAGAGCGGTGCGAGCGCTTTGGATTTCTCTAAGCTCGGTGCGATGACTTTTGAAGCGCCAGATCGCCTGCGGTTTCCGGGGCTTTTCCTTGCTTGGGATGCATTGACAGCGCCTGAGGGGACTTGCGCTGTGCTCAATGCCGCCAACGAAATCGCAGTGGCAGCTTTCTTGGGCGAAAAAATACGTTTTGATCAAATCCATGAAGTCAACACGGAAACTCTGTCCCGCATCACGCCCTCCAAGCCGATGAACTTGGACGATTTGCTGGGCTTGGACGAAATCAGCCGCGCGGCTGCAAGCCAAATAGTGAAGGGAATGGTATGTTGACGATTTTTGCTTTTGTACTTGCGCTGGGTATTCTGATTGCGATTCATGAATATGGGCATTACCGTGTGGCTGTGGCCTGCGGCGTGCAAGTCACGCGCTTCTCAGTTGGCTTTGGCATGCCTTTGCTGAAATGGAAGCCGAAAAAGCAGCATCCTGGGCAAGACACAGAATTTGTGATTGCTGCCTTTCCGCTGGGTGGCTACGTGAAAATGGTGGGGCAGGGCGAGGCTGCGCCTGAGCATTTGAAGGCCGTATCGTTTGATGCTCAGCCCTTGCGCAAACGCGCAGCAATTGTGGCAGCGGGCCCGGCGGCCAATTTGCTGCTGGCCGTTATGCTGTATGCGGCGGTCAATTGGATGGGCTCTGAGCAAGCAAAAGCCATCATCGCGCAACCGGCAGCCGCATCTTTGGCTGCCGTTGCCGGTTTGAAGGCGGGTGATGAAATTTTAAGTGTTGCAGGCGATGGCGCAGAGCCTGAAGCGATTCGTTCGATGGATGATTTGCGCTGGCACGTGACACGCGCTGCGTTGGATCGCTACGATGTGAAGCTACAGGTGCGCGAGGCGGGGCGTGATACGGTGCGCACCGTGTCGCTGCCCGTCACTCAGCTCGATATTCGGGAGGCGGATGCGCAGATGTATCGCAAGATCGGCTTAGCTGCTCCGCTAACGCAGCCCGTCATGGGCGAGCTCGTGCCCGGCGGCGCGGGCGACAAAGCGGGTTTGAAACAAGGCGACCGAGTCATTTCAATTGATGGTGCGGCCATGCAAGATGGCGGTCAACTGCGCGATGCAATTCGTGCCTCAGTCAATGGCGATCAGGCGGTGCAAAAAATCTGGCACATTGAGCGCAATGGTCAAACGCTGGAGCTGCCCGTCGCAGTGATCGTCAAAAAAGAGGGCGATAAGCCCAGCGGGCGCATTGAAGCTCTTGTCGGTTCGTTGCCGGCGATGACGCATGTGAGATATGGATTCTTTGAAGGCCTGTCACTCGGTGCTCAAAAAACTTGGGAAATTTCCATGCTCACGCTGCGCATGATGGGCAAGATGGTGATTGGAGAGGCATCGCTGAAAAACCTCAGTGGCCCGCTGACGATTGCCGATGTAGCCGGCAAATCAGCGAGTCTTGGATTTGTGCAATACCTGATCTTTTTGGCGCTGATCAGTGTTAGCTTGGGGGTCTTGAACTTGCTGCCTCTGCCGGTTTTGGATGGTGGCCACCTCATGTATTATCTATGGGAGGCTGTGACGGGGAAAGCCGTGACAGATGTGTGGCTCGAACGCTTTCAACGCGGCGGAGTGGCAGTGCTCATGGCGATGATGGCTGTGGCCTTGTTCAATGACGTGAACCGATTGTTTGGATAGAAAAATACGTGGCTTCTGTATCGCTTGAATAAGCACTGCATGCAGCTGCAAGACATTATGATTTTGCATCGAAAAAACTTACCGGCTCGCGCCACTCTTGCGCTATGCGCTACACTTTTTGCAGCAACCATGCACACAAACGCATGGGCGATTGATCCATTCACCGTGCGCGATATTCGTGTGGAGGGTCTATCTCGCGTTGAGCCGGGCACGATCTTCGTCTCGCTGCCTTTCCAAGTGGGTGACACGTACAACGACGACAAAGCCTCGGCGGCGATTCGCTCGCTGTTTGGTCTGGGGTTGTTTAAAGATGTGCGGATTGACGTGCAAGGCAGCGTCGTCGTCGTGATCGTTGAAGAGCGAGCGACTATTGCGGATGTGAGCTTCACCGGTACAAAAGAGTTTGACAAAGAGGTGTTGCTCAAGTCGTTGCGCGAAGTTGGCTTGGCTGAAGGCCGCGCTTTTGACAAAGCATTGGCCGATCGGGCAGAGCAAGAGCTCAAGCGCCAGTATCTGAGCCGTAGCCTATATGGTGCAGAAGTGATCACCACAGTCACGCCGATTGAGCGCAACCGAGTCAACCTCAATTTCAATGTGATCGAAGGCGATGTGGCTAAGATCAAAACGATCAGCATCGTGGGTGCACAAGCCTTCAGCGAGAGCACACTCAAAGGCTTGTTTGATCTCGACACGGGAGGATGGTTGTCTTGGTATACGAAAAGCGACCGCTATGCACGCACCAAACTCAATGCTGATTTAGAAAGCCTGCGTTCTTACTATTTAACGCGCGGCTATTTGGAATTCAAGATTGATTCCACTCAAGTGGCGATCTCACCCGATAAGCAAAGTATTGGCATTACCGTGAGCATCACGGAAGGCGCACGGTTTGCAGTTTCTGGCGTCAAGCTTGAAGGCAATTTCTTAGGCAAGGAAGAAGAATTTAAAACGTTTGTCAAAATTGTTCCCGGGCAAGCTTATAACTCTGAGCGCGTGGCTGAGACCACGAAGGCGTTCACCGATTATTTTGGTAACTTCGGCTATGCCTTTGCGCAAGTACAAGCCCGCCCGGATATTGACCGTGTCAACAGTACTGTGGTGATCAGCCTCGTGGCAGATCCGTCGCGCCGCGCTTATGTGCGCAAAATTAACATTGCAGGCAACAACCGAACGCGTGATGAAGTCATACGCCGCGAATTCCGACAGTTTGAATCGAGCTGGTACGACGGCGAGAAGATCAAGCTCTCGCGTGATCGTGTGGATCGTTTGGGTTACTTTAAATCGGTGGATGTGGACACTTCGGATGTACCCGGCACGAATGACCAAGTGGATGTCAACGTCAAGGTCGATGAAAAACCAACTGGAAACTTAACTTTGGGTGCAGGTTTTTCAAGTTCAGACAAGCTGTCTCTGCAATTCAAAATTCAGCAAGAGAACGTTTTTGGTTCGGGTAATTATCTCGGCATTGACTTCAACACGTCTAAACTCAACCGCACGTTGGCCCTCACTGCAGTTGACCCATACTTCACCAAAGACGGTGTTTCGCGCACGCTAGAGTTTTACTTGCGCAATCAAAAGCCGGTGGCAGAAAATTCCAGCGATTACCAGATCAATACACGTGGCGCAAGTATTCGGTTTGGAGTGCCTTTCTCGGAGCAAAACACTGTATTTTTTGGCGGTGGGGTGGAGCAAACGCAAATCGTTGCTGGAACGAATTTGCCGGCAGCTTACTTGGCCTATACCAGCAAAGCGGGCTTGAAAAGCACCCTTTTTCCACTGACTCTCGGATGGTCTAGTGACACGCGCGATAGCGCACTCTCGCCAAATTCCGGAAAACTACAACGGCTCAATGGCGATTGGGGCATAGCGGGCGACGCAAAGTATTTGCGTGGTAGCTATCAATACCAGAGTTATATTCCTTTGAACAAAAAGTTCACTGTTGCTTTCAACGGCGAATTTGGTTGGGGCAAAGGAATTGGCAGTACGCCGTTCCCGGTTTTTAAGAATTCTTTTTCCGGTGGCTTAGGATCTGTTCGCGGCTTTGAGCAAGGCACACTGGGGCCGCGGGATATCACGGGCGCTTATCTCGGCGGCCCTAAAAAGCTGCTGGCTTCAATCGAAGTTCAAGCGCCGCTGCCGGGCGCGGGCAACGACCGCACACTGCGTGTTTTCGGATTTGTGGATGCCGGCAACGTGTTTGCCGAAAATCAAAAATACAGTTTGAAAGACGTACGTGCCTCAGCGGGTATTGGCCTCAGCTGGGTGTCGCCGGTCGGGCCATTACGTTTTGCGATTGCCAATCCTATTCGCAAGCAAGCTGGGGATAAAATCCAGAGATTGCAATTCCAGATCGGAACCACATTTTGAAGACGACAGCTATGAAATTGAAATTTTCTCACCTCCTGCTAGCCGCTGGATGCGCTTTTGCTAGTTTGACGTCTGCCACCGTGCACGCGCAAGATTTTCGGGTTGGATTTGTCAACACGGATCGCATTTTCCGCGAGGCCAATATGGCTAAATCGGCGCAGGCCAAGCTTGAGACGGAGTTCTCTAAGCGCGAGCGTGAATTGGTTGCGCAAGGCGAGACGTTGCGCGTAGCCACTGAAAAATTTGAAAAAGACGCGCCCACCTTGTCCGAGACGCAACGCACGACACGCCAACGTACTTTGGTGGATCAAGACAGGGATTTTCAGCGCAAGCGCCGCGAATTTCAAGAAGATCTGAACAACCGCAAAAACGAAGAGCTGCAAGGCGTGCTTGAGCGCGCGAATCGCATCGTTAAACAAGTGGCAGAGGCTGAAAAATACGACGTGATCTTGCAAGAAGCGGTGTATTTCAATCCCAAACACGACATCACCGAGCGCGTGATCAAAGCGCTGGACGCTTCGGGCGTGCGCTGATCAGTCTTGATCTGGCTCGTGCCTGAATGCGCAGTAGCAACTGATGGCACGCACCCTGTCCCAAATCGTCCAAGCATTGGGCGGCGTGCTGCATGGCGATGATGGCCTGAGTATGGATCGGATTGCGCCGCTGGCCAGCGCGGTGGCAGGCGAGATCAGTTTTTTAAATAATGGCAAATATGCGCAGCAACTTGCGCAAACTCGGGCCAGTTGTGTCATCGTTACCCAAGACGCCGCGGCTGGCCTGCAAGGCTGGCCTGCTGAGGGGCGCGCTTGGATTGAGACCAACGAGCCGTATCTTTACTTCGCCAGGCTCACGCAATGGTGGAAGCAACAAGAGCGAGCCTGCATCTCTGGCGGCATTCATCCTAGCGCGGTGATTGATCCGACTGCGCAGATCGATGCTACGGCACGTATCGGCGCTTTTTGCTTTGTGGATGCCGGCGCTCACATCGGTGCGCATACGCGGCTTGCTGCGCGGGTCACGGTGGGCGAAGGCTGCCAGATTGGGCAACGCTGCATTTTGCACAGCGGAGTAGTGATTGGCGCCGATGGCTTTGGCTTTGCACCGCGAGCAGATCAGTCTTGGGAAAAAATCGAACAATTGGGTGCAGTGCGTATTGGCGATGATGTGGAAATTGGTGCCAACACGTGCATTGACCGCGGCGCACTGGATGACACCATCATTGAAGACGGCGTGAAGCTGGATAACTTAATTCAAATCGGCCACAACGTGCGCATTGGAAAACATACTGCAATGGCAGGCAATGCCGGCGTGGCGGGCAGCGCGAGCATTGGCGCGTATTGCAGTGTGGGCGGCGGAGCCGTTATTTTGGGGCATTTGACGATTGCAGATCATGTGCATGTATCAGCGTCCACCACGGTGACTCGGTCAATTTTGGAGCCGGGCTTGTACACCGGCATATTTCCAATCGACAAAAATGTCGATTGGGAGAAAAACGCTGTGACCCTGCGACAATTGCATAAGCTACGTGAACGCATCAGAAGCCTAGAAAAGCGTCTCGCTTGACAT
>JAYUSD010000099.1:0-9569 GCA_043755865.1 Variovorax sp.
GCGAAAGTTACGCGAAAGACGCGAAAATGAAAGTCAGAAATAATTCAAAAATTATCATTCATCATCAAACGGCTATTGGTATTTTCTGCGACTTTCGCGTAACTTTCGCGTCTTTCGCGTCCGGAAGTTGAATTTGTATTTGATCCTAAGCACGCTAAAAAGTATTTTTCCGCACAAATTCAGCAATCCGCTGCGCAGCTTCTAAGCATTCTGCCGTCTCGGCCACAAGCGCCATGCGGATGTAGCCAGCGCCGGGGTTGTCGCCGCTAAAGTCTCTGGCTAAATAGCTGCCGGGGAGCACGGTGACGTTGTATTGAGCGAGAAGTTGAGCGGCGAATTCAACATCTGAGCCGCCGCACACATTGGACGGAATTTTTGCCCAAAGATAGAAAGCGGCATCGGGCAGTTTCACATCCAGCACCTCAGCCAATACGGGCGTGACCTGTGCGAATTTGGTACGGTATTGCTCTCGGTTGGCAATCACATGCGCCTCATCGTTCCACGCAGCGGCGCTGGCGGCTTGGATCGTGTGGCTCATGGCGCTGCCGTGGTAGGTGCGGTAAAGCAAAAACTGTTTCATCAGCGCCGCATCGCCCGCCACGAAGCCGCTGCGCATGCCGGGGGCGTTGCTGCGCTTGGACAGCGAGGTCATCATGACGAGATTCTTGAAATCGCGGCCAAACTTTGTCGCTGCTTGCAAAGCGCCCAGCGGCGGCTCGTCTCGAAAATAAATCTCGCTATAGCATTCATCAGATGCAATCACAAAGCCGTAGCGGTCTTGCAAGTCAAAGAGATTTTTCCATTCGCCCAGCGTCATCACCGCGCCTGTGGGGTTGCCCGGCGAGCAGACGAAGATGAGCTGCGTGCGCTGCCACACTTGCGTTGGCACGCTCGCCCAATCCACAGCGAAATTGCGCTCCGGATCGCTGGGCGCGTAATGCAGGCGCGCGCCTGCGAGCAGCGCTGCGCCCTCGTAGATTTGGTAAAACGGATTTGGGCTGACGACTACCGCATCGCGCGTGGGATCAATCACCGTTTGCGTCAGCGAGAAAAGCGCCTCGCGCGAACCGTTGACGGGAAGAATTTGCGTTTTAGGATCCACCTGCACGCCGTAGCGCCGCGCGAGCCAAGCGGCACACGCCTCTTTGAGCACCGGCTCGCCGCCCGTGGCCGGATAGACGGCTAAACCTTTGAAATTCGCATCCAAAGTTTCTTTGATGAAAAGCGGCGTAGCGTGTTTTGGCTCGCCAATGCCTAAGCTGATGGCACGATGCTCCGCAGCAGGCGTGAGGGTAGAAAAAAGCTGGCGCAGTCGCTCAAAAGGGTAGGGCTGAAGTTTCTGGAGCAAAGGATTCATAGCGTGATTATCGCGGCTCATGGCTTATCAAACGCTCTGCCCTGATACTGTTCTGGACGCTAAGCCATGCACTAAACCATAAGCTCATCCAGACCTGCCTCCAGCGCCTCTCCAGATTTACCCGGCTAGGCAGCCGACGCGTCTTGTGGCAAAGTATTGTCCATGCGATTTTCTGATCTCCGCTTCCTTCTCGCCTTGGCTTTGCCGCTCCTCAGCGGCATTGGTTTGGTCGTTGCGCCCCAAAACGCATTTGTATCCACGGTCATCGTGTGGTTTAGCTTCGCCTTGCTAGAGACATTGCTCCCCCAAAACTCGCCTGCGCCCGTGACAGATCAGGAATCGAAGGGCTACTTCCAATGGGTGCTGCGGCTTTATGTGGTGTTGCAAATGGGCTTGATCGCGCTCGGCGCGTATGCTGCTATGAGCTCTGAGTGGATGATGGTGCTCGGCATTGGTTTTGCGGTGGGCTACATCACTGGTGCGCAGGGCATCACATTTGCGCATGAGCTGGGGCACAGTAAATCAAAAATAGACCGATTTTGCGGCTGGCTCTTGATGACCAGCGTGTGCTACGGGCATTTCATGGTCGAGCATTACCGTGGCCACCATCCGAGAGCCGCTACGTTTGACGATCCGGCTAGCTCGCGCTACGGCGAGAGCTTTTATCGCTTTTTGCCGCGCACGCTGTGGGGCAGCTTGGCCAGCGGCTGGCGCTTGGAAGCGCAGCGCCTCGTGCAGATGAAGAGCACTTGGGTGCGCAGCCCGCTGATGTGGAGCACGATGGGCTCTCTCGCGCTCATTTTCTTGCCCTTTTTTATGCTTTTTAGTGCGGTAGCCGGCATAGAATCTACGCAGACTGCTATGAAAATAGTAGTGTTCTTCGTATTTCAATCCATCATAGCTTTTACGCTTTTAGAGCTGGTTAACTACATCGAGCATTACGGTTTGCAGCGCAACGTTGATGGCAGCAAGCGCGAAGCCTTCGGGAAAATGCACGCTTGGAATGCAGATCACATCATTACCAACAGCCTGCTGGCCAACCTACAGCGCCATTCTGATCACCACATGCACGCTTGGAAGCCGTACGCCACGCTGCAAGACATGCCTGACGCGCCTCGTCTGCCTACAGGCTACGCCGGCAGCATCATCTTGGCCGCTATTCCGCCGCTATGGTTTGCGCTGATGCATCCGAGACTACAGGCGCTGAAGTTAAATTCAGGCCATGCTATGAAAAGCGTCTAAAAAGCCTTTACAATCAACCCATCACACCCCAACGGGCGTTTTGCCAAACGCCCGTTTTTTTATGCCCGAATGCTTTTCACTGGCCTGCCTTTGCGGGCGGGTTCATACAAGTTTTGAATGGCATTTAATTGATTTTGTGCGGTGTTTTTCAGTGAAAAGATGACGGCTAATTTGCAAACCATCGTGAGCCAGACTGTTGTAGGTCTGGGATACGTCCTTGTTGAGATCGAACGCTCAGCAGGCGGGTTGCTGCGCGTGACGATTGATCATCCGTGGGAAGCGGGGCAGGACGAGATTTTGGTGGCCGTAGAAGATTGCGAGCGCGTGACGCGGCAGTTGCAATACGTGCTTGAAGTAGAAAATGTGGATTACAAGCGCTTAGAGGTGGCATCGCCGGGGATTGATCGGCCGTTGCAAACAGAAGCCGATTTTGAGCGTTTTCAAGGCGAGATCATCGACGTGACTTTCAAGGCCGCTATTGGCAGCGAAGTTGCAGCCAAAGGTGTGGCCGAAGGCGCTGAGGCGGTCAATGCGAATCGCAAAAAATTCCGGGGCACGCTGAGCAAAGCGCAAACAGGCGGATGGCAAGTCGAGCTGGAAAACGAAGCAGCCAAGCCGCTTAAGCCCGGCGCAAAGGTGTCGAAAAAAAGATTGGAAGCGCCCACCACGGCGGTGGGCTTCACGCTAGACGAGTTGAAAGACGCACGTCTGGCACCGATTGTTGATTTCAAGGGCCGGCGCGGCAAGGCATCTGGCCAAGACGCGTCACTTTAAATTTTTTATTTTTAGAACTCTGCAAGCAGGAGAACAAATATGAACCGCGAAATGTTGATGTTGGTAGAAGCGATTTCCCGCGAGAAAAACGTGGACAGCGAGACCGTTTTCGGTGCGCTGGAAGCCGCTCTCGCGCAGGCCAGCAAGAAAATTTATCAAAACGAAGGCCATGGCGAGGTGGAAATCCGCGTCACGATGGAGCGCGATACGGGGGATTACGAAACCTTCCGCCGCTGGCTGGTAGTGCCCGATGATCAGGGCTTGCAAAATCCCGATGCCGAGGAAATGCTGATGGACGCGCTGGATCGCGTCACGGATGTGGAGCCGGGCGACTTCATTGAAGAACAGGTCGATTCAGTGCCGATTGGCCGCATTGGCGCGCAAGCGGCCAAGCAGGTGATTTTGCAAAAAATCCGCGATGCCGAGCGCGAGATTTTGCTCAATGATTTCATGAGCCGTGGCGACAAGATTTTTGTGGGCACTGTCAAGCGTGCAGACAAAGAGGGTTTGATTGTGGAAAGCGGCCGAGTAGAAGGCCGCCTCAGACGCTCTGACATGATCTCTAAAGAGAATTTGCGCACAGGTGATCGCGTACGCGCCATGATTATGGAAGTTGATCCTACGCTGCGTGGCGCGCCCATCATTCTTTCGCGCAATTCGCCTGAATTCATGATTGAGCTGTTCCGCAATGAAGTCCCTGAGATCGAGCAAGGCTTGCTGGAGATCAAATCGTGTGCCCGCGATTCTGGTTCACGCGCCAAAATTGCTGTGCTCTCCAATGACAAACGTGTTGACCCGATTGGTACATGCGTAGGCGTGCGCGGCTCGCGTGTGAATGCCGTAACGAACGAGCTCGCTGGCGAGCGCGTCGATATCGTGCTCTGGAGCGAAGATCCAGCGCAATTTGTGATCGGCGCTTTGGCACCGGCCAATGTGAGCTCGATTGTGGTGGACGAAGAAAAGCATGCGATGGATGTGGTGGTAGACGATGAAAACCTTGCCATTGCGATTGGCCGGGGCGGCCAAAACGTGCGCTTGGCTTCTGAGCTCACGGGCTGGAAGATCAACATCATGGATGCCAACGAGTCGGCCGAGAAGCAAGCCGGCGAGCAAGGCTCAATCCGCGAGCTCTTCATGAGCAAACTCGATGTCGACGAAGAAATTGCCGATACGCTGATCACCGAAGGCTTTACAAGCCTCGAAGAGGTGGCTTATGTGCCGCTGCAAGAGATGCTAGAGATTGAAGGCTTTGACGAAGACACCGTCAATGAGCTGCGCACCCGCGCCAAAGATGCGCTGCTTACCATGGCGATTGCCAAGGAAGAGTCTGTGGAAGAAGTGAGCCAAGATTTGCGTGATTTTGAATTCAATGGCGAGCATCTCTCCAGCGATTTAATCGCAAAATTAGCAGGCGGCGGCGTGAATAAGCTCGATGATCTGGCCGATTTGGCGATCGATGAGCTGACCGACATCACGGGCCAAACGGGTGATGAGGCCAAAGCGCTCATCATGAAGGCGCGCGAACACTGGTTTACCAGCGAAGCCGCTAGCGACACGCCTGTCGCCACCCCCCCTGCTGCTGCAGCGCAATGATCATGGAGACCCTTAACTTATGTCCAATACCACTGTCTCCGAGTTTGCAAACGAACTCAAAAAACCTGTAGAAACTTTGCTCGAGCAGCTCAGGGGCGCAGGCGTGCCCAAAGCCGCCGCAGGGGATGTTCTTACTGACTCAGACAAGCAGAGCTTGCTGAGTTTCTTGCAGACCAGCCACGGCACCACGGCGCCGTCTGAGCGCAAGAAGATCACGCTTACAAAAAAATCCACCACCGAGATCAAGCAAGCCGATGCCACGGGCAAGGCGCGCACGATTTCAGTCGAAGTACGCAAAAAGCGCACCTTTGTGCAGCGTGATGATGAGGTGGTTGCTCCGGCTCCTGCGGCCCATCCCGAGCCAGCGCCAGCTCCTGTAGCGACAGCCGAGCTTGCTCCGGTGGAGCCTGCCGCGCAGCCCTCCGCTGAGCCAGTCGCCGTGGCAGCACCACACTCTGCCAGCGTGATCAATGATGTTGAGCAAGCACGTCGCACCGAAGAAGCGCGCCGTCAAACAGAGTTTAATCAACGCATGAGCCAAGAGGCTGATACGCGGCGTCAAGCTGCGCAAGGTGTGCGTAGCAAGCCGCGTGAGCGCGATACCGCACCTGTTGCCACGAATGAAAAACAGACGGTTGCTGGCACTGAAGCTGCATCCGCTGCACCTGAAACTTCACCTTCTGTGATGGCTGAGGTGGCTGCTGCACCCGTTGCGCTTACAGCTGAGCAATTGGTGCAAAACGAAAAAAATCGCGTCGCAGATCAAGATGACCGCCGCACCAAAGCATTGGCTGAAGCGCAGGCGATTCGCGCCATGATGAGCGCGCCTAAGAAGGTGCTCGTTGCGAAAAAGGCTGACGAACCCAAGCCAGCAGCAAGCGCTGTTAAAGGCACATTGCACAAGCCTGCAGCCGGTGCGAAAAAGGCGGATGGCACTCCTGTGGTGGTGGCAGGCCCTGGGGCTAAGAAAACCGAAGTTAAATCCGAAAAATTGTCTTCAAGCTGGGGCAAAGACGCCGATGGCAAGAAGAAAGAA
Source organism: Variovorax sp. (assembly GCA_043755865.1). Classification (GTDB taxonomy): domain Bacteria; phylum Pseudomonadota; class Gammaproteobacteria; order Burkholderiales; family Burkholderiaceae_C; genus JANMDU01. The sequence continues at coordinate 6,003 of JAYUSD010000099.1, forward strand.
ATCAAAACCCGTGGCGACAGCTCGGGCGGCGTAGGCCGCAGCAATTGGCGCGGTGGTCCGCGTGGCAAGCGCGGCCGTGATGATCGCGATCAGCGCGAAGACCAAACGCCACAGACACCAGTCGAAGCGCGCGTGTTAGAAATTCACGTGCCTGAAACGATCACGGTGGCTGAGCTCGCGCACAAGATGGCTGTCAAGTCATCTGACTTGATCATGAAGTTTATGAAGCTGGGCCAGATGGTCACGATCAACCAAGCGCTTGATCAAGACACTGCAATGATCTTGGTCGAAGAGCTGGGCCACAAAGCCGTGGCTGCCACACTCGATGATCCAGAAGCGTTTACGACCGAAGAAGCCGGCGAATTCACCGCCGAATTGCTGCCTCGCGCGCCAGTCGTCACTGTCATGGGCCACGTTGACCATGGCAAAACGTCTCTGCTCGATTACATTCGCCGTGCCAAAGTGGCATCGGGTGAAGCAGGCGGTATCACGCAGCATATCGGTGCGTATCACGTCGAGACGCCACGCGGTATGGTGACCTTCCTTGACACGCCCGGCCACGAAGCGTTTACGGCGATGCGTGCTCGCGGCGCGCAGGCTACTGACATCGTGATTTTGGTGGTTGCAGCCGATGACGGCGTGATGCCGCAAACCAAAGAAGCCATCAAACATGCCAAGGCGGCGGGCGTGCCCATCGTTGTGGCGATGAATAAGATTGACAAGCCCGATGCCAACCCAGAGCGCGTTAAAGGCGAGTTGGTCGTCGAAGAGGTCATTCCCGAAGAGTTTGGTGGATCGTCTCCTTTCGTATCAGTTTCTGCCCGAACAGGTCAGGGCATCGATGATTTGCTGGAGCAGGTGCTCTTGCAGGCTGAGGTGTTGGAGCTGAAAGCGCCTGTGAAGGCGATGGCAAAAGGTTTGGTGGTGGAAGCGCGTTTGGATAAAGGCCGCGGCCCTGTGGCTACAGTGCTCGTACAAACTGGCACGCTTAATGTGGGCGACGCGATTTTGCTTGGCGCCACCTATGGCCGCGTGCGCGCTATGCTCGATGAAAATGGTCAATCGGTCAAATCTGCTGGCCCATCGATTCCTGTGGAAATTCAAGGCTTGGCTGAGGTGCCGGGCGCAGGCGATGAGTTCACTGTGATGCTGGACGAGAAGCGTGCGCGAGAAATCGCCACATATCGCGCTGGCAAATACCGCAGCACGAAGCTGGCCAAGCAGCAAGCCTCCAAGCTGGAAAATATGTTCACTGATATGACAGCGGGCGACGTGAAGACGGTACCCATCATCATCAAATCGGACGTGCAAGGCTCGCAAGAAGCGCTGGCAACATCTTTGCTCAAGCTCTCAACAGCTGAAGTTAAGGTGCAAATCGTGTATGCGGCTGTGGGCGGCATCAGCGAGAGCGACGTGAATTTGGCGATCGCATCGAAAGCTGTGATCATCGGCTTCAACACACGTGCAGACGTGGGCGCGCGCAAGACGGCTGAAGGCAATGGCGTTGATATTCGTTACTACAGCATCATCTATGACGCTGTAGATGAATTAAAACTCGCCATGAGCGGCATGCTCACGCCCGATAAGAAAGAAGAAATCATCGGCACGACACAGATTCTGCAAGTCTTCAAAGTCAGCAAAATCGGCTCGATTGCAGGCTGTATGGTCACTAGCGGTGTGGTGCGTCGCACCGCGCGCCTGCGCTTGCTGCGCAACAACTTGGTCATCTACACCGGCGAGCTCGAATCACTCAAGCGCTTCAAAGACGATGCAAAAGAAGTCAAAGAAGGCTTCGAATGCGGCTTGAACATCAAAGGCTATAACGATATTGTCGAGGGCGACGTGTTGGAATTCTTCGAAATCAGAGAAGTCGCTCGTACTCTCTAAATACTAGGTAACGCTAAAAACGCAAAAACGACGCGAAAAACGCAAAAAAGAAAACCCAAATTAGTTTCGCGTTTTTCTGTATTTTTTTAGCGATTTTCGCGTTGCCGCGTTCTTCAATATTTTTCATGCCAAAAAAACACAGCTCCACCCCCAATCGCGGTATCCGCGTGGGAGACCAGATCCAGCGGGATTTGGCGGAGCTGATCGCGCGCGAATTGAAAGATCCGCATGTGGGCATGGTCACGATCAATGCAGTGCAGGTCACGCCGGACTACGCGCATGCCACCGTGCACTACAGCTTGCTTACCGGCGATCCCGAAGAGACGCAGGCAGCGCTCACGCGCTCGGCCGGCTTCTTGCGCAATGGCTTGTTCAAGCGCTTGCATATTCACACCGTGCCCACACTGCATTTTGTGTTTGACCGCACCACCGAGCGCGCCGCAGATATGAATGCGCTGATCGCCAAGGCTGTGGCCTCTCGCGCCCAAGATAGCGAGAGTTAGCATGATAAAAGCTCCACGAGTACGGGTCGTGAGGCGCCCTGTACACGGGGTGCTTCTTCTTGATAAACCATTAGGTTTATCAAGCAACGACGCATTGCAGAAAGCCAAATGGTTGCTCCGCGCTGAGAAAGCTGGCCATACCGGCACGCTAGATCCATTGGCGACCGGCGTATTACCGCTGTGCTTTGGCGCGGCAACAAAGTTCTCTGCATTGCAATTAGATGCTGCGAAGACCTATGAAGCCACTGCTGTGCTCGGCATCAAGACTTCTACAGGCGATGCCGAAGGCGCTGTGATCTCGCAGCGCGAAGTCAACGTGACGCAAGCTGATCTGGACCGCGTACAAACGCAGTTCACTGGAAAAATTTTACAAATCCCGCCGATGCATAGCGCTTTGAAGCGCGATGGCAAGCCGCTCTATGAATATGCTAGAGAAGGCATTGAGCTAGAGCGCGAGCCGCGAGATGTGACGATTTATAAGTTAAATGTGCAGTTCGCCGGCATAGAGCATGCGCAGCGTGCTATCACAATCATAGCGAAGGTCAGCAAGGGTACATACATTCGCACCCTGGGTGAAGACATTGGTGAGGCGCTTGGCTGCGGTGCGCATTTGTCTAGCCTGCGCCGCATCGAGACGGGCGGCCTGCTTATCGACAAATCACTGACCCTCGCGCAGCTCGAAGCGTTGTCCGATGACGAGCGCCTCGCTGCCGTACAGCCGGTAGACAGCTTGCTCTCAGGTCACACGCCAGTCACTTTAGACAATGAAAATGCAGGCAGATTTTTAAGCGGCATGCGCCGTCGCACCGAGTTGCCCGATAACGATCACGTTGCCGTGTATGCAGAAAAAGAAAGAGACAAACCGCGTGCGTTGCTTGGCAGCGCACACATCAAAGCAGGCGAGTTGATTCCCACGCGCCTGCTCTCCCCTATAGAAGTTTCACAAACGCTGACGCAGGCTTTGTCCCGTGAATCAGCGATCCCAGTTTTGAGTTAAAAAAGGAAAGTCATCATGACCCAACAAATCCGCAACATCGCCATCATCGCCCACGTTGACCATGGCAAAACCACTCTCGTGGATCAGCTGCTTCGTCAGTCTGGCACCTTCGCCGCTCACGAGCAGCTCGAGACTTGCGTGATGGACAACAACGACATCGAAAAAGAGCGCGGCATCACG
>JAYUSD010000100.1:0-9520 GCA_043755865.1 Variovorax sp.
CAGCACAGGGTCAAAAATGCATTGCATTTTTCTCGTTATCTCAAGCGACGGGTGTCGCCACTTTCCCGAGCAGGGTACATGAGGCAGACGCAGCAGCCCCAACCCTCGTATCCGCTCTACACAAGAAGAAACGCTAAGCAAGCAGAAAACTCAATGATTCTGCGACCCGCGATGCGCCCACGCTGTCGTGTGCTTTTCGATGTACGAGAAGAATTCATACATCACCATCGCCATCACGCTGATGAGCACGAGGCCCGCGAATGCTAGCGGCAAGCGCTGCTGGCTGCCTGCAGTTTGCATCAGATAGCCGATGCCTGAATCGCCAGCCGTCATCTCCGCGAGCACCGTGCCGACGAAGGCGAGTGTGATGGCCACTTTGAGCGAGCCATAGAAATAGGGCATGCAGCGCGGCAAGCCGATCTTCGTCAAGATATCCCAGCGCTTGGCGCCGAGCACACGCAACACATCCTCCAGCTCGGGCTCCAGCGTGGCCAAGCCTGTGGCAATGTTCACTGTGATCGGGAAGAAGCTGATGAGAAATGCCGTCAAAATGCCCGGGCCTGCGCCGATGCCAAACCATACGACGAGAATCGGCACGATGGCCGCCTTGGGCACGGCATTAAAGCCCACCATCAGCGGATAGAAAGCGGCATATGCCATGGGCGATGAGCCGACGATGAAGCCGAGCAACACGCCTACAGCAATCGCAATCGCAAAGCCCACCATCGTGACCCAAAAGGTCTGCCATGCGGCTTTGAGAAGCGGCTCTTTGAATTCCACGAACTCTTTAGCAATCTGCAGCGGGCTGGGGAAGATGAATTCTGCGATGTTGAATACGCTCACGACGGCTTGCCAGAGCAGCACGATGAAGATCAACACAGCAATCGGGGCGAAACGTTCGAAGTTTTTTGTCATTATGTTTCTCTCGCTTTACTGCGCCACAGCCGTTGTTTTTCTGATTGCGCCAATGTGGCCGCGCAGCTCCTGCACAATGGCTGTGAACTCGGGCGAATACGTTACCTCTAAATCTCGCGGCCTTGGCAAATCAATATCTCGCTGCACGATAAAGCGCCCCGGGCTCTTGCTCATGCAATACACGCGGTCTGCGAGAAACACACTCTCGCGCAAATCATGCGTCACCAAGATCACATTGAATTTTTGTGCCGCATGCAAATCGCGCAGCGCACACCACAGCTCCTCGCGAGTGAAGGCATCGAGCGCGCCAAAAGGCTCATCAAGCAGCAGCATTTTGGGCTCATGAATCAGAGCGCGGCAAATGGAGGCGCGCTGCTGCATGCCGCCAGAAAGCTGCCAAGGGAATTTTTTCTCGTAGCCGCCCAAGCCGACAGACTGCAAGAGTTTGGAGGCGCGCTCTTCGTATTCTTTGCGCTTGGATTTGAAATTGCTGCGATACGGCTCGACGATTTCGAGCGGGAGCAACACGTTATCAATGGTGGTGCGCCAAGGCAGGAGCGAAGGCGCTTGAAAGGCCATGCCCGAAATTTTGAGCGGCCCCGTCACCGGGCTGCCATCCACATGAATCGTGCCCTTGCTGGGCATTTTCAAGCCCGTGGTGAGTTTCATGAAAGTGGATTTACCGCAACCCGAGGGCCCGACGATGGCAATGAATTCGCCTTGCGTCATTTGCAGAGAAATATCTTCCACCGCATATTGGCCTTGGGCTAAGAGCTCATCGTTGTAGGCCAGCCAGACGTTTTGAAAATCTACGAAGGGGCCGTGGGCTACATGGGTGGCAGTGGAGGCAGAAGAAATCATTTTTATACCAAATCGGCATCTAGCCGGCATATATATTGCGTAGAGTGCTCATATTTTTATAGCAAAAGACCAGAAGAATTTGAACTCTTCTGGTCTTTCACGTTGCGCCGACAAGGTTTACTTCTTCACGGGTGGCAGCACGTTAAGCTCGGCCTTGCTTGGCAGGAAGCTGCCATTCCACACATCGTCAACCTTCACACGGCTTTTGGTGTTGAACGCATCCGAGACTTGGGATGCCATCAGCGACATGCGGCCTGCGTTGATTTGGCCAAAACCTTCAGCTCGCGCGTCGGGGCTGTTGATCACAGAATCAATCGCCAATTTCAGGCGGCGCTCTTCCAAGCCCACATTGATGATGCCATCGCGTGCTTTGACATACTCGATAGCGACTTCAGGTTTGGCCATCACTTCTTTTACGCCTTTGGTGAAGGCGGTCAAGAAAGCTTTGACAGCGGCAGGATTTTCTTTGATCAGCTTGGGGCTGGCGACAATCGCGTTGCCATATAGCTTCACGCCAAAATCAGAATAAGGCAACACAACAATGTCTTCCGTCTTCACGTTGCGAGCTTCCAGATTGAGCAGCGAGGTAAAGGAAAAACCAGTGATGGCATCCACTTCGCCGCGAGACAGCATCGTCTCGCGCAGTGGGGGATCCATGGTGACCCAATTGACCGCGCCTACTTTGTTGGCTTGCTGGAAGATGGGGAAAGCGCGGCGACCTGCATCAAAAACCGGCGCTCCGATTTTTTTACCCGCGAGATCGGATGGCTTGGTGATTCCGTTTTTCTTGAGCGTCAACACAGCTGCTGGCGTGTTGTTGTAGACCATCATGATCGCGACTGGCTTGTTTGGCGCATCAGGATTGTTCGCGTGGAACTCCATCAGCGCAGCCATGTCGGCAAAGCCCATGTCGTAAGCGCCAGAGGCCACGCGCTGCACGGCTGCGCCAGAGCCGGTACCGGCGTCCAAATTCACATCAAGTTTGACGTCTTTGAAATAGCCTTTAGCAATCGGAGAAAGAAACAGCGCGGAGGGGCCTTCAAAGCGCCAGTCGAGTACAAATTTGATCGGCGTATTGGCTTGGGCAAAAGCGCTGCTTGCCATGAGGCCGGCTGCGGCGATGCTTGTGAAGGCGAGAGTTTTAAGGGCAGAACGTTTGTTCATGGAGGCTCCGAGAAAGTAAAAAGACAGAAATAAAGGATAAAAAGTCGTGCAACCTAAACTGCTGCATCGCTTTTGGTTTGCAAGAAAAGTGCCGCATGTTTTGTGCGGCTGGCCAGCTCCCATGCACTGTTCGCGTGCAAATTGTATACAACTCATTGCGCAAGTCTGTGCGCAGAAACCCGTAATGGGGCATGCCCCAAAACAGCCAGCGTCAACCTGATCGCTTGAGTTATTACCGAAGCAAATCAGCCAAGCTGCGGGCAATCACTTTCGTGGCTCGGCGCAGATCTTCGAGCGCCAAGCGCTCGTCTGCGCGCTTGGCATTCGATTCCCGCACCGTGCGTGGCCCCGCACCATAGATAACGCCGGGAATGCCGCGCTCCACATACAAGCGCACATCAGTATAGAGAGGCGTGCCTAGAGCGGCAATAGGCTCGCCAAATACTTCGCCGCCATGCTTTTGAAGAGCGTGCACCAGCGGCTGGTTGCCGGGCAGTGGCTTCATGGCATGGGCCAGCAGCATTCGGCGGATATCGACGCGAATCGCACCCGAGCCGCGCGGCGGTTGATAGCTTGCGGCCGCTTTGGCAATCGTGTCACGCATACTTTGCTCGACCTGCGCTGCATCTTCTTCCGGGATCATGCGGCGATCTAGTTTGAAGGTGACTTTGCCGGGTATGACGTTCGTGTTTGTGCCGCCTTCAATGGTGCCAATGTTGAGATACGGATGTGTGATGCCTTCCACGCTAGACGTGATTTTTTTATAGTCGGCATTGAGCGCATACAAAGCGCTCATGATGTGATTTGCGCCTTGCAGTGCATCTATGCTGCCATCAGGAATCGCGGCATGGCTATTTTGCCCATGTACCGTGATCTCCATTTGCAGGCAACCGTTGTGTGCCACGATCACTGCATAGCTAAAGCCTGCGGCAATCATCAAATCGGGCTGGGTAATACCTTCCTTAAGCAGCCAATCTGGGCCGACTTCACCGCCGAATTCTTCGTCATACGTGAAGTGCAATTCCACGCTGCCTTTTGAAGGCTTGGCCACGGCTTCTAGCGCACGCAATGCAAAGGTAAAAGTAGAAAAATCGCACTTGCTCACGGCGGCGGCGCGGCCATAAATAAAGCCATCTTTCACGATGCCTCCATACGGATCCACGCTCCAGCCCTCACCGGGCGGAACGACATCACCGTGGGCATTGAGGGCAATGGTCTTGCCGCCCTCGCCAAACTTACGGCGCACGATCAAGTTAGTGATCGTTTGCAAGCCGGCAGCATCTACCGCAGATTGCGGCGGCGCATGCTGCTCTGCTTCATAGCCAAATGTTGTGAGCAACTCGGCTGTGCGCAATGCATGTGGTGTGTTGTTGCCGGGCGGTGTGTCGGTCGGTACGCGGATGAGCTCTTGGAGGAATTTGACTTGCTCGTCGAAGTGGGCGTCGATCCATTGGTCTAGCTGTTTGGAAATATTGTTGGAATTCATAGATTTTTTAAGAGGACGCAGAAGACGCAAAAGAAGACAAAAGCGAAAAGGACAAAAGAAGTAGAAAAGATTTTTTTAATATTTCCCCTGTGTCTTCTGCGTTCGGTATTAAATTTTTTCGCGAGCCAGATCGTTAAGCAATTGGGAAAAAGCTTGAATCGCCAATTGCATGTCGTCTTGCGTTGTAGATTCAAGCGGGTTGTGGCTGATACCAGCGTTTTCGCCGCGCACAAACAGCATGGCTTGGGGCATGATTTCGTGCAGCTTCATCGCATCATGGCCTGCGCCGCTGGGCATTTTGAAGATCGGCAGGCCAGTGCTTTGTACGGCGCGTTCCCAGCGCATTTGCCAAGCAGCGTCGGACGGTGCAGCGGCGGCGTGCAGCGTCTCTTCCAGCGTGTTGCTCACGCCGCGTCGCTCGCAAATGGCCTGCAATTGAGTCAGGACGTCTGTGGCGAGCGCATCGCGCTGCGCATCGGTGGGCGCACGCAGATCAAGGCTAAAACTACAGCGCCCGGGCACGACGTTAATTGAACCGCCGCGCACGTTCAGCATGCCGATGGTGGCCACAGAGTCACCGTCTTGCGCGGCGCGCTGCTCCATGTAGACGCTCAGCTCAGCTAGCGCAGCAGCAGCATCGCGCCGTGTGGCCATCGGCGTGGTACCTGCATGGCTGGCTTGGCCAATGATCTCGCCCAAGAAACGCATGCTGCCATTGATGGAGGTGACGACGCCAAGCGGCAAATTCAGCGCATTTAAAACGGGCCCCTGCTCAATATGCACCTCTACAAAGCCAAGATAGTTGCTTGGATCGCGTTGAAGGAGCGCTATGTTTTCAATAGCACTCTGCGTATATTCTATGCCGGCTAACAGGGTATTTTTCATCAAAATACCGTCTTTATCGGCTTGTTCGAGCCACGCGGGGTTGAAATGCCCGGTGAGCGCGCCCGAGCCTAAGAAAGTGGCTTTGTAGCGCTGGCCTTCTTCCTCAGCAAACGCCACCACCTCAATGCCAAACGGCAATCGTTTGCTATTTTTGTGCAGCTCGCGCACACACATCATGGGCACGAAGATGCCCAGCCGACCATCGTATTTGCCGCCGTTTCGCACGGTGTCGTAGTGGCTGCCGGTGAGCAACGCTTTTTGAGCCTTTTTTGGCGCTTCGCCGGCGTGTTTACTGCGTGAGGTGCTACTAGATTCATAGCGACCCACCACATTGCCTAACACGTCAATTTCTACCGAATCAAAGCCGCATTGGCACATGCGAGAGGCGATTTCCGCTGCGCAAGCTTTGTGTGCTTCGGTCATGTAAGTGACGGTGAGTTGGCCGTTTTCTTTGAATCCGGGATCGGAATGCAAGCTAAGCGCTTCATGCCAATCCCAAAGCTCACTGCCGAGCGTGGGCTGCACGTCAAACTTATCGTTCAAACGGATCTCAGCGATGCGATGGATATTGCGCAGGCATTCTGCCAATTCAAAATCTGGATGGCCATGCAAGCGGCGCTCGAAAGTTGAAATGATTTGCTCGCGGCCTAAACCGATGCCGCGCGGCCCGCGCACGGCGAGGATGAAAGGCCAGCCGAATTTCGCGTTGTAGTCGTGATTGAGTTTTTGGATCTTCGCGAATTCTTCGGCACTGCAATCGCCCAAGCCTGCTTTGCTTTGCTCATTCGTCGATTCCGCAGTGAGCTTGTTTGCCACCATGGCTTTGCCGGCAAGCTCGGGGTGAGCGCGGATCAAGTCGATTTGCTGCTCGCGAGCAGCCTGCGCGACGACGAGAGTCATCGCATGTTTAAGCGAAGCAAGCGTTGCAAAAGGGCGCTGATCTAAAGCGGCGCGAGCAATCCACACTGAATGTTCATACGTGCCATCGAGCAAGGCGGTGGCTTCATCCAAAGATGCTGCGTTCAATTGTGAAAGCGTGAATGTCATGGTGCGGGAAAACCGTGTGGGTGGTGTTTTGCCCAGTGCTGGGCGATATCGATGCGCTTGGCGATCCACACTTTGTCGAACTGCGTGATGTGATCCAGAAAGCGTTGCAATGCGGCAATACGCCCGGGCCGGCCAAGCAAGCGGCAATGCATGCCGATGCTCATCATCTTAGGTTGATTCAAACCTGCAGGATCGCCTTCACAATACAGCGCGTCAAACGTGTCTTTGAGATAGAGAAAAAACGGATCGGCGTGCGAGAAGCCTTGCGGCAAACTAAAGCGCATATCGTTGCAGTCCAGCGTGTAGGGCACGATGAGCTGATGCGCATCTGTGCCATCGGTCTTGCGAAGTTTCATCCAAAAGGGCAGATCATCGCCGTAATAGTCGCTTGCGTAGTCAAAGCTCTGATCGGCTACGAGGCGCAAAGTGTTGGGGCTGTCACGCCCGGTGTACCAGCCGCTTTTCTTGATGCCCAGTTGCTGAAAAATAGCAAGCGCTTCGTGCATGTGTGCGCGCTCGATTTCTTCTGGCAAGTTTTGATAGTGAATCCATTTGAGGCCATGACATGCGATTTCATGCCCCAGATGTGCGAAGGCTTGCGTGACATCGGGGCAGCGCTGCAAAGCTGTGGCCACGCCAAACACAGTGAGCGGCACATTGCGCTTTTCAAACTCTCGCAAGATGCGCCACACGCCAGCGCGTGAGCCATATTCGTAGATGCCATCCATGCTCATATGCCGCGCAGGGAAACTGGCTGGATTAAACATTTCAGACAGAAACGTCTCAGAGCCAACATCACCATGCAAGACATGATTCTCGCCACCCTCTTCAAAATTCAAAATAAATTGCACGGCGATGCGTGCGCCTCCCGGCCATTGCGCGTGTGGCACGGCTGCACCGTAGCCCGCTAAATCACGTGGATATGCGGCTGTGCTGTTGTAGATCGTCATCGCTTATAGCCCCGCAAAACTTGATGCCGTTTGCGCAGATTCGCGTGAATCCCGCGACTCGCGTGCGTCACGTGCGCCGGGTAATTTTTCCAGCTGTAGGTTGCTAAATACGTGGCTCAAATGTGCATCCATCAACGCCACAGCTTGGCTTGCATTGCCCTGCGCCAAGGCTTCAACGATTTGCCCATGCTCGTCGTTGCTTTTTTGCGCAGCATGCGTGCTTTGGTACATCAGCGTGATCAGGGCGCAGCGCGAGATCAAATCGCTGAGCAGCTCAGCCAATACGCCATTGCCCATGAGCTCAGCCATGCGCACATGAAAATCACCCAGCAACTCAATGCGCCCCGGCGCATCGCCACTTTGCACAGCCGCTTTTTCCTGGCGCACATGATCGCGCAAAGTTTTGATCTGCTCGGGTGTGGCTTGCGCCGCAAAATGCCGCGTCATCTGCGCCTCCAACATGCGCCGCACATCAAAGACTTGACTCGCCTCTTCAATCGAGGGCGAGGCCACAAACGCGCCGCGCGCAGGCTCCAACACAATCAGGCGCTGGTTTTCCAGCTGATACAGCGCTTGGCGTATCAGTGTGCGCGAAACGCCGAAATGGTCAGCCAGCTTTTGCTCTACCAATTTGACACCCGGCGCAAGCCGATGCTCCACAATCGCTTTGGTGAGCGCTTGCACAATGTGTTGAGTGGTGGATACTTCCATGGATTAAATCCCAATAAAGCTGACCCGCCAAATTGTATACACTTACCTTCACTTCAATCCAAAGGTTACGTTATGGGCTTATCTACCCACGTTTTAGACACCGCGCATGGTTGCCCCGCAGCCGGCATGCAAGCCAGCCTTTCTGAGCTGCGCGGCACGGCTTACGCGCTCCTCAAAAGCTTCATCCTCAACGCCGATGGCCGCAACCCCGACGGCCCGTTGTTTGACAATGCCGCGCTTAGAGCGGGCCGCTATCGCCTGAGCTTCAATGTGGCCGCCTATTTCAAAAGCAAAGGCGTGGTACTGCCCGAGCCCGCTTTTTTAGAAACCGTACATCTTGATTTCGGCATTGCCCACGCTGATCAGCACTACCACGTGCCCCTGCTGTGCTCGCCTTGGAGCTATTCGACGTATCGGGGCAGTTAAGCTGCACCGCAGCGCGTGACATGGCTGTGTCATGCGCTGCGGCCACAATCAGGCTGTGCTTACTGTGTTCTTGGAGTTATTTATGAAAAATCGCCGTCTAGCCGTCATACATACTGCGCTGAGTGCTACAGGTTTGATAGCATTCCCAACTCTGTTGCGTGCGCAGCAATCCACGACAAAAATCATTGTGCCTTTTGCCGCTGGTGCAGGTACCGATGCCGTGGGGCGCTTGGTGGCGCAAAAGCTCGGCGATGTGCTTGGCGCAAGTGTGGTGGTAGACAACAAAACCGGCGCAGGTGGCGCGATTGGTGCGAAGTTTGTGGCAGACGCTGCGCCTGATGGGCAAACTTTGCTGCTGGCCGCCGCACCGTTTACCACCGTGCCCGCTGCCCTGCCAAATGCCGGATACGACCCAATTCGCCAGTTTGCCCCGGTGGGCATGATCGCCAGCGGCCCATTGGTGTGGGCGGTCAACAAAGATTTACCGGTGGCGAATCTGCGAGAGTTCATCCAACTGGCCAAAAGCAAACCCGGCTATTTCAACTACGGCAGTGCGGGCGCAGGCGGCATCAACCATTTGGTGCTGGAGATGCTAAAAAACCGCGCCGGTATTTTCGTCACGCATATTCCCTATCGCGGCATCGCCCCTGCAACCATCGACATGATCGGCGGGCAAATTCATATGGTCACAGGCACGGTGCCTGCGCTGAATGCATTCATCAAAGATGGCCGCGTGAAGGCATTGGCGGTGACGGCGTCTAAGCGCTCTAGCGCATTGCCGGATGTGCCCAGCATGGCCGAGAGCGGCTTGGGTAATGGCTTTGCAGGTTTTGATGTGCTCAATTATTTTGGCCTGATGGCACCCAAAGCCACGCCACCAGCGACCATTGAGCGCTTGAATGCCGCCTTAGGTAAAGTGCTGCAAATGCCTGACGTGCGCGCCCGTTTTGCCAGCGATGCACTTGAACCGGTGACGGCGGCCAATAGCTCACCCGCGCAATTAGCCAGCTTTATTGAGAAAGATTTCTCGAGCTGGCGGCAAGTGGTGGTGGCGCAAAACCTCAAAATGGACGCG
>JAYUSD010000101.1:0-9498 GCA_043755865.1 Variovorax sp.
TTCCAAATCAGATCTTTAAGGTCACCGCTTTGGCGCACCTGGCCATTCACATTCAACGCAATCGCACCCGATGAGAGATGGCCGCATTGCTTTGCAGGCACGATGCTCGCGCATGGCGCTGAATGGTCAAAAGCTTTGCCTGTATCCCAAGGGCGGCCTAGCTTTTTAGCTTCAGATTGCAAATCGCGTCGCGTCATGTCGAGGCCAACCGCATAGCCATAAACATGTTCCAGCGCTTGATCTACATGGATATTGCTGCCGCCTTTTGCTAGAGCGACGACCAGCTCAACTTCGTAATGCACATCCTTGCTCTGCGCCGGATAAGGAAAATTGCCCCCATCTCTCACAATCGTGTTGGCGGGTTTCATGAAGAAAAAAGGCGGCTCGCGATTCGGATCGTGTCCCATCTCTCTGGCGTGATCCGCATAGTTTCGGCCCACGCAGAAGATGCGATTCACTGCAAAACGCGCAGCCTCGCCTTGCACCGGAAGGCTCACTGTGCTTGCAGGCGGGAAAATATAGCTGGGCGCTAAATGCGTCGCAGATGTGGGCGCATTCATGATGTCTTTTCCGTGAATTGAGATGCGTGGCTTTGGCTGCGTTCATCTGCGTTGACCTGAGCCACGCTTTTGTCATTGCTGCCCTCATCCGTCATGCCGGGCACACGCCCAATGCGCACCGCCTCATGCCACGCAAAATTAAGCTCAATCTTGATGCCATTGATTGGCTCGCGCATGAACAGTTGATACAAATTGGAGTTGTGCGCTTTGCGCTCGCTAAACTCCACGCCATTTTTCGTGAGGCGCTCCATAAATTCTTCAATACCTTCGCAGTTAAAGCAAACGTGATCCAAGCGGCCTGAGCCCGGCGCGCCGGCGGCAGAGTAATCGATGCCGGCTTGATCGCTCGGTGTTTTCAAGTAATCATCTTGGTGCACAGAGTGGCGAGCCTTGCCAATATGCACCACATCTTGTTCGCCTATGTAAAGCCAATACACGGGAAAGCCAAACTCTGGGTGATAGCCATTGCGAAAACCGAGGTTGTCACAAAACCAATCGCGTGTGCCATCGGGGTCGTGCGTGAGAATAAGCATATGCTCTAAAAATTTCAATCCCATGATGGTGTCCTTTTAATGTGAGTGTGGCTAGGCGTGTTCAATGGCAACCAAGCGCGTCTCGCCGGTTTCTACCAAAGTGCGCGTGGCTTGCGTGGAGGCGTAAATCCATAAAATCTTCATCGGCTGATCTGCCGACATATTGCGAAAGCGATGCGGCACATTGGGCGGAATCCATGTGGTATCTAGCGGCTTGAGGCTAATCTCTTCGCCTTCAATATCGAGCGTGGCATGGCCTTCAAGCAACATCACGCTTTCTTCGCAGTTGTGGCTGTGAAAGGCAATCGCCGCACCTGCCTCGAATTCAGTAATGCCGTTGATAAAGCCAGAAGCCCCAATGGCGGTTGTTACCAAAGGCGTGGTGCGTGCGCCGCCGCCACGGTCATGACTTTTGATTTGATCGGGTTTGAGGACAACAGGGCGACGTTTGGGGGCAGTGGTGGTCATTTGGTTTTCTTTGAAATGAGGATAGGCATGGGCTTTAGCTTTTGACAGGCCCTGTCCACACCGTTTTGATATTGCAGAATTCGTGCAAACCGAGCGAGCCCAGCTCACGCCCATAGCCCGATTGCTTGATACCGCCGAACGGCAGGCGTGGATCAGATGCCACTGTGCCGTTGACAAACACCGCACCCGCTTCGATTTGGCGAGTCAGCGAGCGAGCGCGATCTAAATCGCTTGTCCACAATGCAGCGCCTAAGCCAAATTCTGTGGCGTTGGCCACTGCCACTGCTTCTTCAGCAGATTTCACGCGAATGATTGCAGCGACGGGGCCAAAGGTTTCTTCTTTGGCAACGGTCATGTCCGCGCTGACGTGATCAAACACAGTGGGCTCGTAAAAAGCGCCTACACCTTCCATAGGCTTGCCACCGATCCGCAATTGCGCCCCTTGCGCGATGCTGGCAAGCACCTGCGCATGCAATTCATCACGCAAGCTGCGCCGCGCCATGCTGCCGATTTGAGTGGACGAATCCATCGGATCGCCGATCTTCATTTTCTTTGCGTAATCACAGAAGGCATCGGAGAAATCTTGCGCAACTTTTTCTTCCACAATAAAACGCTTGGCAGAAATGCAGCTTTGCCCTGTGTTGTGAAACCGTGCTTTTGCAGCGGCTGCCGCTGCTAGCGCGATGTCTGCATCAGCCAGCACGATGAAGGGATCTGAGCCACCCAACTCCAACACTTGTTTTTTAAGCGCCTGCCCCGCCTGCGATGCAATGCTTCGGCCTACCGGTGTCGAGCCTGTGAATGTGACCGCATGAATGCGTGAATCAGCAATCAACCCAGCTACAGATTTTGAATCAGTCAATAAAGTGGTGAACAAGCCACTGGGCAAGCCTGCTTTGATAAAAACTTCTTGCAACGCAAGAGCGCATTGCGGCACATTGCTGGCGTGTTTGAGCACCAAGCCATTGCCACCGGCCAACACAGGCGCCGCTGCCCGCATCACTTGCCAGAATGGATAATTCCAAGGCATCACAGCCAGCACCAGCCCCAAAGGGTCATACACAATGCGGCTATCGCTCGCGCTGCTGACCACAATTTGATCCGCCAACATACTGCCCGCTTGGGCTGCATAAAAGTCAAAATTCCAAGCGCATTTCTCTACTTCTGCCAAAGATTCCGTAATGGGTTTGCCAACTTCTAAGGTGATCAATTTGGCGTAATGCGCTGCATTGCTTCGTAATGCTGCAGCCACTTGATTCAAATAAGGCAATCGTTTGGCTACCGCCATATTTGCCCACTGCTTTTGCGCTGCACTCGCCTGCGCAAGCAAGCCATCCATCTCAGTAGTGCTGTGCGCTGGCAACTGCAAAAGCCGTTCGCCAGTGGCGGGGTTGAAGGAGTCAATCATCATGCTGAAGCCTCAGCGCGAGCAACCGATAGGGGCGCAATATCTAAGCTCTGTGCAAGCTGATCGAGCACTTTCATCAGCCCTTCTGCAATCGGAATGCCCTCTTTGGCATACCGCTTGCGCTTTAAATCGCTTTGCTCGCCGGGCAACCAGATGCGATCCACGCCCGGCAGACGCGCACTCGCACGCAAATCGCGAATCAGCGTGTCGGCGGCTTGTTTGAATACCGCCGGATCCCCAAACGCTTTGAGATCAATCACCATGATGGCTTGGCCCGTGTTGGTAACGGTTTGAAAATCTGCGTTGCAATCCACCACCTCTTTGCCCATGGCTGCACCGCCTAACGTGCCGGCCAACAAGCCAACCAGTAGCGCCAAGCCATAACCCTTATGGCCACCGATGGGCAGCAAGAATCCTTCTTCTGAGCGTTTCGGATCGAGCAAGGGCTTGCCCTGGCGATCAATCATCCAGCCCTCGGGCATCATCTCGCCGCGCATGGCTTTGGCTTTTACTTTGCCATAGGCTGCCACCGTGGTGGCCATATCCAGCACGATGGGCACCTCGCTGCTCGTGGGGATGCCGGCTGCAATCGGGTTGGTTGAGAGCAGCATATCCATGCCGCCCCAAGGCGGCATGTGATTGGCATTACCTACCGCGAAATACAAGCTCAGCATGTCTTGCGCAATCGGCATGCTCGCATACAGCGATGCCGGCCCGGCATGGTTGCTGTAGCGTGTGGCCACCCAAGCCACGCCGGTTTGCCGCGCTTTCTCCATCGCAATTTCAACAGCCTTGGACACCACCAAATGCCCCATGCCGTTGTCGCCATGCAGCACGGCTGTGCCCGCGCGCTCCTCAACGATGCGCATTTGCGGGCGCGTGTTGATGCCGCCTGCTTGAATGCGCTTAACGTATTGCGGCAAACGAATCACGCCGTGGCCATCTGAGCCTTGGCTGTCGGCTTGCGCCATCAGCTTAGAGATAGTTAGTGCATCAGCGGCAGGAATGCCAGCTTTTTCCAAACCTCGCGCGATGAAGGCGCGAAGTTGCTCAAACGAAACGGTCACAACAGACATGCGTATTCAACCCAAATCAAGTCAACTCAAAACAGTTTTTATTGCGGCAATTTAGGCAAATCGCTGAAGTACTCTGGAAACTTAGCCTGTGCTTTGATGCTCGCATCTTTGTAAAGCAGGGCATTCATAGGCATAGGCGTTTTGCCGCGCAGCGAAGCTTGCGACAACACATCGATTTGCGCTGCTTCAAAAGCCTTTTCTGTTGCGCTAGAGATGCGGGGATCGTAAGAGATGTGCTTGATGCCGTTGGTGAGCGCATCCACGTTTTGATTGGGAATTTTGGCTGCAAAAATTTTCACCGCTTCGGCGCGGTTTTGCCGCGTGTATTGCGTCGATGCTGCGAGACCGGCAGCAAAGCGTTCAATCAAATCCGTTTGATTTTGAATCGTGGGCACGCGTGCTGTGGTGATCATCAAATAAGACAGATAGCCACCTCCGCGCTGCACTTCATAAGAATCTTGCACGCCATTGAGCACCATTGAGTTCAGCGGCTCAAGCGAAGCAATCGCATCGACTTTTCCGCTGTTCAAAGCTTCAATCAAAGCGGGGGCAGATTGTGGTGTGTTGACAATCGTGATGTCGCTCTCAGAGAGCTTGGCTCTGGCGGCAGCGATCTTGATGTATTCATGGGGAGTTTGGCCCAGCTGCACGGCCACTTTCTTGCCCTTCAAATCTTCCAGCTTTCCGGGGCGGATGCCGCTGCCTTTTTTGCTGATGATGGCCAGCGCTTCATCCGCATTACTGCGCGTGGCATCGTTCATGATCAGCCCCACCACTTGCCATGCATCGCCTTCATGGCGTGCTTTGATGAAAGTGGTCACGCTCATGTTGCCCACATCGACTTCATTGCCGCGCATGGCTGAGACCATTTGATCACCGCTGTTGACCACCTTGAGTTGCAAATCAATGCCGTGCTTGGCAAACAGCCCTTTTTCTGCGCCGACCAAGATGGGCAGATGCCCTAAATTTGCGCCCAGAACGATGCTCACCGGTACAGGTTTGAGGGGCGGCGGTGCTTGTGTGGCGCAACCAGTTGCCATTACAACTGCTGCTGAGGAAAGTGCAAGTTTTAAAAATTGACGTTTCATGAAAGTCTCCTGATCAACAATGAAGATGCGCGAACGCAAGGAAAAGTTAATGCTCTGCGCGGCCAGCCACCACGACGGCGAGCAAGGCCCACATCACGGCATACTCAATTCCTTTCATATGCCAAAACCAACCGTTGCCTGCATTGGCAACGAAGATCGTGCCCACCATGAAGGCGGCAACTAAAAGCGCAGAAATTCGCGTGAACTTATTGGCGACGATGAGCAGGCCAATCACGATTTGAAAGACGGCTGCGCCAATCACCCAAGCATCAGGCGGAGACAGCTTGAATACTTTCCCGAAAACTTCTACTTCTTTAGAGAAATTCAAGAACTTGCCGATACCGTGTGGAATCAGCATGCCGCCTACGATCAGTCTCAAAAATAAATCGCTGCGTGCGCCGATTTCGCGGCTTAGCAGGCCGCCAAAAGCGGATGAATTGTTAGTGCTAGCTGTCATAGAAATTCTCTTTTAGTAGTTGGTTAAACAGTGGGGAAAAATCAAGGGGCAAGGCTGCCCAGATAGGCGGCAATCGCGGTGATGTCTGCTTCTTGCAAATTCGCAACCACGGGCTGCATCTGCGCGGCATGCACGCCTTTGCGTGCGCCGGTTTTGAAGGCAAACATTTGGCGCACGGTGTACAGCGGCGATACCCCTGCAATGCGCGGCACATCCCCTGCGCCTTTGAGATTTGCGCCATGGCAGGCGATGCACATGACCGTTTTGCCAGCGCCATCAGTCACCAGCTCTTTGCCCTTTGCTAGGCTACCTTTGGGCACATAAGCGACAAAGCCAGCGTAGGGATCGCGCAGCAACACGCGCGCTGGATCTTGGGGGAATTCAGCAATGCGTTCGCCCAAAGGCTCGTGGCCGCCCTCAGGGGATACCAAGCGCTTGCGGCTCCGATTGAAATAGCTTTTGGGAATGGTGTCAGTCTCTTCCACCTTGATCCACGCAATCGGCTTGATCTTGGCAAACCACTGCGCAGCATCTTCGATATCTTTATCGTTCATCGCCAAGGCCATGGCGGTCATCCATACCTTGTCCACACGGTTTCCCGTGCGCCAATCTTGCATTTGCCGCTTGAAATATTCAACAGACAAGCCCGCGATATGGCCTGATTCCGGATGGCCTTGCCCGCTGGTAAGGTGGCAAGCAGCACATGCACGTACGCCCGGCGCAGCACCATACTGCACCACACGCGGCATGCCCACGTTGTGCTCAGGAAACCAAATCGGCGGCTCAAACAAGTTGTCAATTTCTTTGAGTTGGTAGGTCAGTGCGCTGTTGGGCACGCGTGCTTTGATGTTGCCATCCGGCGAAGGCGGCAGCACCTTATCGGCTACCGGATAGGCCCAAGCGGGGCCGCCCTCGGCGCAAGCAAGCGGGCTTGCAAAATACGTCACGCTTGCTACGGCTGCAATCAAGGCTTTTTGCCAAACTGCCGCTGATTGTTTCGTTAGCCCCATGTAGTCTCCTAGTTGTCGTCATCTCATTGAAGAATGAAACGGACTGTAGGCGGCTACTCAAGTTGCGGCGAAGACGCAGCTGTTTAAAAGATGGACAAAACCTATGCTTGCGGGTTTATCCGCGTGAGCTGAATACGCAGAACTTGGATTTATTAACGTTGTGTTTGCACGGTGGCGACGCCTAAGTAGGCAACACCTAGCATTGCAGCACCCAAAATCAAACCCCAAGACAGCGGCGAGCTGAAAGTCGATAACGGATCACTCGCCAAGCGCCAATGCAGCAGAGCATGCACGATGCAAAACGCAGCCACGCACCTGCGGCTCACGCGCTGCACCTGTGCGTTCGCATGATGTGTAAGCGCGATCAGCGCCCAAAAGAGCGGCACATGGATTGCCACAAACCACCATCTGCCCTGTTCATCACTCAAGCTGCGTAGCACGTAAAGCAAACGCCATTCAGATTGCGTCATGGCATCCAGCTCATGTGTGAAGAGCAGGGCTAGCATGAGTTGGGTCAACAGGTTTTCCCGGTTCATTGGAGGCAGCTTAGGGATTGAATGTTGATCTGAAATGCAGCAGCAAGCCAATGCTGAGGAGCAGTGCTACGCCTGCATCAATCCACATAACCTTGGCTACTGCTGCGCCATGCGGTTGAAAAAATGCAATCAATACAAAACCCAGCATGCTGATCAACGCGGCAATGCCCACTGGCCAGCGCCAAGTCGGCAAGGCCACTGCCGTAAAGCAAGCAGCAGCCAAGAGGCCAAACAGCAAGGCGCGGTGTTGCATGAGAATCGTTAAATCATGGCCTTCGCCCAATTGGATGCCATAGGCCCGCTCCAAAAGCGGACGGCCAAGCAAACCCGCCAGCGGCAAGGCATGGATGAGCCCAGCGACAGCAAAGCTCAAGCGGATCACCCATTCGTTTGCAGCAGTGCTCATACTTTTTTCTTGGCCGTGATGAAGTACAGCAGCGGGCCGAATGAGCCACAGGTGATTGAGAAAATCGCCCAAGGCCAAAACGGGCGGCCGGTTGCTTGGGCATCGCGTCTCATAAACACCAAGAGTAAACATATCGCAATCACCAAATCCCCAAAGATCTGCCAGCCCGCAGGGTGGCGCAAATGAATCAACACCAGCTCCACCACACCGCCCACGTGAATCACAGAATAAGCAGTAAGCACACTGAAGGCAATCAGCACCAAGATCAAAATTGCTCTGTTCATAAAATTTCCTTTTAAAGAGCCTCTACTGTGCGCGGCGCTCTGAATCAATGCAATTACTTGCCGGGTAATTGCGCATGTGCAGCGCTGTGATTCAATGTCGGGATGGAAATGATCAGCCCTTCTCTGTTACCGTCATTGCGAGACACCCTGCAAACCGCGCGTAAATCTAAGCGGATCAGCCAGCTTGAGTTGGCCTTGCGCATGGGCGTTTCTCAACGGCATGTGAGCTTTGTGGAAAGTGGCCGTGCGCAGCCCAGCCGTGAGCTGCTGCTTTCGTGGCTGCATGAGCTGCAAGCACCGCTGGCTCTGCGCAATGTGGCTTTACAGCAGGCCGGCTTTGCGAGCGTCTATCGCGGCAGCGAGCTGGGCGATGCCGTGCTCGCGCCCGCGCGCGAAGCGCTCAGTCGATTGCTGGCGGCGCATGATCCGATGCCCGCGATGGTGATGGACGCGGCGTGGAATGTGCTGCAAATGAATCGGGGTGCGCGCTGGATGGCTTTGACTTTGATGCCTGCGTTGGCTGATTTAGCGCCCGATGCACCCATCAATTTGCTCGACGCGTTTCTGCATCCCGATGGTATGGCCCAGCACATAACCAATCTCGAAGAAGTCGCCCCCGCCATCCTCGCCCATCTGCGTGATGATGCGAGCGTGATGCCGGAAATTTCTGAGCGTGTGGAGTTGCTCGCCGCGCAGTTTCAACAGCGTCTAGGCAAAAAATCTCTAGCCCAATGGCCCCGCCAAATGGCTCCCGTTCTCACCACTCGGTTTACTACGCAATACGGCGAGTTAGCGTTCTTCAGCATGTTCTCCACCTTCGGTACACCACAAGACATCACGCTGGCTTCGTTGCGCGTGGAGCATGTGTTTGCTGCGGATGAAGCTACTCGTGCAGTCGTCATGAAGCATGTCGGTTAGCGGAGAGTGGCCTCGTCTGCGCTTGGGCTATCCCCCGCCACTCGTGTCCCCTGCTGGCTTCGCCGTCTCCTCCTCTTACCTCGTTGCGGGAGACAACCCAATCACAGCCGTGGCCTCAGGGAGTTTCCGCAAATCGCTCGCGACCACAATTTACAATTGAATTCTCATTGTTAAACATCAAGCCATGAATAGCCAAATCATCCAATTCCGCGCTGATTACGAAGTAGCGCTCAAGCGTGTTTCTCAATTAGTCGATTTAGATCCCATGCGAGGCACAACGCTGGGCGATGAGTTTGAGACGTTGGGTATGCAAGTGCAGGCTTATGAGGCGTTGCATTTCCCGGTTGACTTGCCAAATTCAACCAAGGCTATTTACGGCTGAATTCAAACGTTCTATTGTGACGGTGGATGTGCGTTAGTCAGGCGTACTTAGCAAGTTCATGACGGCACTTTCAGTAAGGCCATCTTTCGCTGCTTGGTTGCTCATCTTCGAAAGATGGAGACGCATCGAATCCGCCGCTTCTTCGCCACGTAGCGGGCAGGTTTCGCTGATCAACTTTGCGGCGCTGAATCCAATCGTGCGCGGTAAGGCGCTATAGTTTGCCGTTGGTAGTGACTCATCATTCATAGTGCGTCCACATGCGCAAAACGCGCACCTGTCAGCAGTAAATAGACTTGTCCGGTTTAGTAGCAAATAGATTGTCCGCTTTTTCCTTGATTGATAGATGCGCTGTGCTGGGCAAGGCGCGTAGGG
>JAYUSD010000102.1:0-23613 GCA_043755865.1 Variovorax sp.
CACGCGGCGGCGCAGATCCTGCGGCCAACTCCAAGCTGCGCATGGCGCTTGATCAAGCGCGCAAAGTGTCGATGCCCAAAGACACGATTGATCGCGCCAACAAAAAAGGCTCGGGCACAGGCGCTGATGCCGTGCATTTTGAACATGTAATGTACGAGGGCTTTGCGCCGCATCGCGTAGCGCTGATGGTGGAATGCTTAACGGATAACCACAACCGCACAGCATCCGAGGTGCGTGTGCTTTTCCGCAAAGGCCAGCTGGGCACGAGCGGCTCAGTGGCTTGGGATTTTGACCATATCGGCATGATTGAGGCAGACGGCGCAGCAGGATCCGACGCCGAGCTGGCAGCCATTGAAGCAGGCGCGCAAGATTTTGAATTGAACGCGGAAGATGGCACGGCACACTTCATCACCGATGCCGCTGATCTAGACATGGTGAGCCGCGCCTTGCCCGCGCAAGGCTTTACAGTCTTATCCGCAAAGCTAGGCTACAAGCCAAAGAATCCGCTGAGCGCTGCATCTTTGTCTGCCGCTGATTTAGAAGAAGTTGAAGCCTTTTTGGCCGCGATTGATGGCAATGATGATGTGCAAAATGTGTATGTCGCGTTAGCTCAATAACGGTCTGAACCAAAGCGGTGCAACAAATCGCAGGCCATCCACTTGGCATTCTTCTGCGTCTTCTGCGTAACCTTTGCGTCTTCTGCGTTCTCTTGCATTTTCTTCATGCTTGAAGCTTGAGGACTTCGCATAAAGGTTATCATCCGTCTCCCATGTCTAATGCCGCCTACGATCCTTTTAGTACCGAGCCCGTAGGCATCCACATTAGCGATATCGAATCTGCCATCAACTTTTGGCGTAAAAAAAGTCCTTCGCCCGACGGCATCACGCTTGCCGCGCCACTGCGCGCATTGGCCGAAATTTATGCGCTCTTGATCTTCTACAAACAAGATGTGGCCAGCGAGCGCTCCATGCCTAAAAAAGCATTGGAAGCTTGGCTGGCTTGGTACGACAGCACGCCTGATACGCCTTGCATTGCGATTTGCTCCACCAGCCAAGGCGATGATTTTTGCAAAGGCTGCGGCCGGATGTTTTCTGAAGTGCAGCATTGGCCCGAGATGAGCGCGTATGCCAAGCGCGCCACATGGCGGCGCATCACGCTGGACGGCACGTCTTGGCGCTTTAACCGCTACGCCGAGCGCGCAGCAGAAAAACGCATGGAAGCGGCTCTTGCGGCGCAAGGCGTTTAACGCGACGCTCGCTCATTTTTTGCGCACTATCCGTTCGCTCTGAGGTATCGAAGTCTCGGGACTGGGTATGCCAAGAGTATCGAAGTGCATGCGAGCCCTTCGATACCTCCGGGCGAACGGTCGTTTTAGTTGCTCTGGATAAAACGAATAATCATCTAGCTCGTGGCATGATGGCAGCATGATTGATGCCGTTGTTCTCTTCTTCATCCTTGGCGTGGTTGCGCGGTTGGGCAAAAGCGATTTGAAATTGCCACAGGCTTTGTATGAAGCCTTGTCGGTCTACTTACTTCTCGCCATCGGCCTCAAAGGCGGCATTGAGCTAAACAAACAAAGTTTGGCTGCCGTCTTGCCGCAAATTCTGGCCTGCATGGCGCTCGGCGGCCTGATTCCGGTGCTCATGACACCTGTACTCAAGCGCCTCGGTTTTTCGGGTGTGGACAGCGCCGTGCTCGCTGCGCATTACGGCTCGGTGAGTGTGGTGACGTTTGCTGTGGCTTCGAGCTATTTGCAGCGGCAAGCCATCGCGTTTGAAGCGCATGCGGCGCTGTGGGTGGCGGTGATGGAGGCGCCGGGGATTGTGGCGGGGGTGTTTTTGGCGCGCAGAGAGCTAAGCCTGAGTCGCGCGAGGGCGCTTGGGCTAGGCAGCGCGAAAACGTTGGATGGCAAAACGCAAGAGCTCACCGCCAAGTCAACGGGCAACTGGCGCGAGCTTGCGCATGAGGTGTTGTTTGGCAAATCGGTGTTGCTTCTCGCCGGCGGCTTGGCGATTGGCGCGGTGATGGGCGAGGCGGGCTTAAAGCCGATTGCGCCGCTGTTTACCGATCTCTTTAAAGGCGTACTGGCCCTGTTCTTGCTCGAGTTGGGCTTGGTGGCAGGCGCGCAATTGCCCGAGGTCAAGCGCTATGGGCTGCGGCTGTTGGCCGTGGGCATCATCTCGCCGCTCGTACTCGCCTTGATGGGCGCTGCAGTGGGTAAGGCGCTGGGCCTGTCCACCGGCGGCATTGCCATCCTCGCCACGCTGGCCGCAAGCGCCAGCTACATTGCCGCGCCCACTGCGATGCGCATGGCTGTGCCGCAGGGCAATGCGGGGCTGTCGATTGCGGCGGCGCTCGGCATCAGCTTTCCGTTCAATATCGCCTTCGGTGTGCCACTGTACACGTGGCTCGCGCAAAAAATTTCTTGAGAGCACCCATGGACAAACACGCAAAAAAACTCCTCGTCATCTTTGCCGAAGCTGCGTTAGAAAAACGCCTCGTGCAAGACGCCATGCGATTCGGAGCGCATGGCTACACGATCTGGGATGTGCGCGGCGGCTCAGATCGCGGCATGCGCGCAGGAAGCTGGGACAACGACCGCACCATTGAGATGAAAACCATTTGCAGCTCCGAAGTGGCCGACGCATTGGCTGCGCATCTGCTGGCAGAATATGCGCAAGATTACGGGCTCACGCTGTACTTTGCGGATGTACAGGTGCTGCGCAGCGAGAAGTTTTGACGCTCCTGATTTAATAGCACTCTGCGTATATTCTATGCCGGCTACATGCCATATTCGGTCATAATTTCAAGGTAAATATGTCTTTGCAACTGTATTTTGCTCCCGGCGCATGCTCCTTTGTGCCCCATGTGTTGCTTGAAGCAGCGGGCGCCGCGTACGAGCCAAAAATGGTCAAGCTGCACAAAGGCGAGCAATATGGCGAGGAATACAAAGCGATCAATCCGCAGGCGCAAGTGCCTGTGTTGATGGCTGATGGCCAAGCCATCACGCAAATCATCGCGATCACCACCTTCATCGCCGACAGCTTTCCCGCAGCGCATTATTTGCCCAGCGATCCGCTACAAAAAGCGCGCTTCTTGCAAACCTTGGCGTGGATGAACAACTCCGTGCATCCCACCTTCACCCATATTTTTATGCCGCATAAATTCACAGCGGATGCGGCCGCGCAAGCGTCCATCAAAGCCCACAACGTGCAGCTTTTCGCAGATCAATTGCGGGAGATTGATGCATTGATCGCCGCCGCTGGCGCCGCAGGCGGAGCAAGCAATGGTTTCTACGCTGCTGCAGCCTTCGGCCACAATCACCTCAGCGCTCTTGATGCCTACACCCTCACACTCAATCGCTGGGGCTCGATTGCCGGCATTGATCCTACGCAATTTACGCACTCTTGGGCGCACATTCAAAAGCTTTCCGCGCTGCCAGCGGTAGCGAGAGTGATTGAGCGCGAGCGCTTGCAACTGAATATGATGGCGGCGAATGCGTCGTCTCAAGCAAACTAGGTAACGCGAAAAACGCGAAATAAAATTCAGAAAATCGCAAAAAGTCTTGCGTTTGAAATGCATCCTTCCATGATTCCATCTTTCGCGCTTTTCGTATCCTTTTCGCGTTTTTCGCGTTTGTCCCATTACCTGGTTCTCGCCCCTCGCTAAGCCGTTCCGTCAAGACCCATGCAACTCGCCGCCGCGCAACTCTCCCAGCATCTGCAAAAAGGCCTCAAAAGTCTTTACACCTTGCATGGCGATGAGCCTTTGCTGATTCAAGAAGCCGCTGATGCGATTCGTGGAGAGGCAAAAAAGCAAGGCTACACCGAGCGCGTCGTTCACGTCGTGTCTGGCGCGCATTTTGATTGGAGCGAAGTGCTGGCCTCGGGCGGCTCGATGAGTTTGTTTGGTGACAAGCAAATTGTGGAAGTGCGCATCCCCAGCGGCAAGCCGGGCAAAGAAGGCAGCCAGGCGATTCAGCAGATCGCTGAGAGCGCCAAGGGCAACGATGATGTGCTCACAATCTTCGTGCTTCCTAAGCTCGACAAAATGAGCAAAACCGGCGCGTGGTTCAGTGCGCTCGACAGCTTTGGCATCACCCTCGAAGTGCAAGAGATTGACCGCCGCAATCTCGCGCCCTGGCTCACGCAGCGCATGGCGCTTGCTGGCCTGCGCGTGAAAAGCGGTGAAGAAGGCGAGCGCACTTTGAAATTTTTCGCGGATCGCGTCGAAGGCAACCTACTCGCTGCGCATCAAGAAATTCAAAAACTTTCGCTGTTGCACCCTGCTCCCGTTCGTCCTGAGCCCACGTCCTCCGTTCGCCCTGAGCCTGTCGAAGGGTCTGTGGGCAGTGAAGGTGACGGGCAAGGCTTCGACATCAGAGCGAACGGCTTAAAGGGCGCAAATGCATTGCAAGAGCTGAGCTTCGAGCAAATCGAAGCCGCCGTGCTCAACGTCGCCCGCTACGATGTCTTCAAACTCTCAGAAGCCGTGCTCGCTGGCAACATGGTGCGCACGCAGCGCATGCTCGATGGCCTGCAAGCCGAAGGCGAAGCGGAAGTGCTCGTGCATTGGGCGCTCAGCGAGGACATCCGCAACCTGCATCGCGTGCGCAGTCTGATGGATGAAGGCAAGCCGCTGCCCATGGCGCTGCAAGAAGCTAGAGTCTGGGGCGTCAAACAGCGCCTTTATGAACGCATCTTGCCCCGCCTAACTGCTTTGGAATCTGCCAATTTGCTTCACGCTGCGCACACGGTGGATGGAATAGTCAAAGGCCTAAAAAGCCCCGGCTGGCCAACGGATAACTGGGTCGCGCTGCATCAGCTCGCGGGTATGGTTTGCAGAGTGGCGGCCTGAATCAAACATTTAAGCCGGCAGCTCATCGCCCGATCGTGGTGGCTCGCCGCCGCTGCGATTCAAAATCTTGTCAATCGCATCAGGCTTCGCACGCGCAGCGCGGTGAATAAAAAAATCGGCCGTCGACAACACGGATAGCTTTTCTGCCACCGCCGTCGCAATGAATTGATTCATGCTGATGCCTTCAGCGCGCGCCAAATTCTCCGCCGCTGCTTTGATGGAGCGCGGGAGGCGCAAGGGGTAAGTCGCTGTATCTGCCATATTCAACTCCGTTCAATGATTCAATGCTCTGACGCGAGCCAGCGCATCGCGGGGTAACAAAACTTCGATGCCAAATCTCTGGGGCGCATTACCAAAGTCTCGCCCGTTAAAGCTCACGATTGCATCTGCCATCGCATTCACAGCGGCCTCCAGCACCATATCGTCAGCCGGATCGCGCACCTGCGGCCGCCACATGAAATGAATTTCTGTGTGCTCCATCAAACCGGCCAATGCATCCAAAAAATCCGTCAAATCCTGCACTTGCCAGCCCGATGCCAGCAAGTGTTCAGCCCGGGTACATGTCGCTTCGTATTCCACAAACAACGCCACGCTGGCCGCCACTTGCACCTGCCCGACTTGCAAAGCCCTGATCAATGCCGCTGATGCACCGCTCGGGCTACGCACTGCCGCCACCACAACGTCTGTATCAAAGATTAATTTCACATTTTCTATGATATCACATTGCATATGATGTTATTCTAAGCTCTCTTGAAGAGCCATTGCTATGCAATAGACGCTGTTGAGGCGCTTGTATCATCCGATAACACTGGAATTCCCCAAAATGATCAGAAAAGTCAACGCAAAAGGCAAAGTGCTTTTACACCCTGCTCTAGCGGGCTGTATTTTCAATGTGAAAAAGCAGGCTGACGGTGGATTCATTTTGAAATGGAAAGGCCGACGCATTGGCGGCCGAATGATCCGAGATGCAGCAACACGCACCTTGTTGCGCAAACTCGGTCAGCAGTCGAATGTTGCGTTGCTCTCCCCAGCCACCCAAGCCGCATGACCCCCGCAGACTTCATCCTCACTTGGGCCAAGGGCGGCTCGCGCGATGGCGAGAATGAGCGGCAGGGGGCGCAGGCTTTCTTTTTGGAATTGTGTGAGCTGCTGGATGTGCCCAAGCCCGGGCTGCGCGCAGACATTGGCTTTGGTTCTGGTGCAACCGCCGCTGATGCTTATATTTTCGAGCAACGCACCGAAGTCGTCGGCCAGCGCACGGGCTTTGCCGATGTGTATTGGCGTGGCCGCTTCGCTTGGGAAAACAAAGCCCCGGGCGGTAATTTTGAAGCCGCGCTGCGCCAGCTGCTCGGCTACACGCTCGCGCTAGACAATCCGCCGCTGCTCATCGTCTGCGACCGGCGCACGATCCGCATTCACACGCAATTCACCGGCCACCCGAGCACGAAGCAAGACATCCAAATTGCTGATTTGCAAGATGCCGCCCTGCGCAACACGCTGCGCAGAATTTGGCTCGATCCCGAGAGCTTTCGCCCGAAAGAGACCAGCCGCGACATCACAGAAAAGGCAGCGAAGAGTTTTGCCACGCTGGCGGACGGCCTGCGCAAACGCGGCCCGCAAATAAAAGACAAGCATAGTCATGGAGATGGCGATGCCCTTGCTGATTCTTTTTCTGATGCCCGTCACCGCGAGCAATACGCCGAGCAAATCGCCCACTTCCTCACGCAAACCCTCTTTTGCTTCTTCGCGGAAGACGTGGGCCTGCTGCCCGAGCGCATGTTTCAAAAGATTCTCGACGAGAAAAAATTCACCAGCCAACAACTCACCGACACGCTGCAAGGCTTGCTGGTGACGATGCGCGATGGCGGTATTTTCGGCGTCGATTTGGTGCCTTGGTTCAACGGCGGGCTGTTTAAAACAGTCAACGTGCCCAAGCTAGAAATCACCGACATCACCGAGCTGCGCAACGCCGCGCGCCTCAATTGGAGCGCGATTGATGTATCCATCTTCGGCACACTGTTTGAGCGCGGCTTAGATCCCGCCAAGCGCAGCCAACTCGGCGCGCACTACACCGATCCCGCCACGATAGAGCGCATCATCGAGCCCGTGATCCGCCGGCCATTGCTACGAAATTGGGAGCGCGCCGCGCAGGAAATACGCCGGCTAACTACTCAAAACACTAAAAAATCTAGGCAAGAGGCGCAAACCGTGTACGCCCGCTTCCTGCAATCGCTGGCAGACTTCAAAATCCTCGATCCCGCCTGCGGCAGCGGCAATTTTCTCTTCCTCGGCCTCAAAGCGCTCAAAGATATTGAGCTCAAAGTCATCACGGAAGCTGAGGGCTTGGGGCTCGAGCGCCCCGTCGATCTCGTCACCGGCCCGGCCAATATGCACGGCATCGAGCTCAGTGAATACGCCGCCGAGTTAGCGCGAGTCACCGTCTGGATCGGCGAGCTCCAATGGCGCATGGCGCGCGGCTATCCCTTCAAAGAAAACCCGATTCTGGAGCCCTTAGAAATCATCGAGCATCGCGATGCGTTGCTCGCTTTTGTGGATGGCAAAACAGTAGAAGCTGAGTGGCCAAAAGTCAGCGTGGTGATTGGCAATCCGCCGTTTTTGGGGGATCGCAAAATGATCCGTGAGCTTGGCGAGGTTTACACGTTTGCGCTGCGAAAAGCTTACGAAGACAAAGTGCCCGGCGGTGCAGATCTGGTTTGCTATTGGTTTGAGAAAGCACGAAACGCGCTTGAAAAACATGGGCTTGGTGCTGCTGGTTTGGTTTCTACCAATTCCATCCGTGGCGGTGCGAATCGCGCCGTATTGGATACGATCAGCACGACTTCACGCATTTACGAAGCTTGGAGCGATAACGAATGGGTCAACGATGGCGCCGCAGTACGAGTGTCATTGGTGGCGTTTGGCCATGCTGATCAGCCAGCTCAGCTGAATGGACTAGCCGTAGAAACTATCACAGCAGATTTGACTGCATCACACAGCATCAGCGAGGTTGTGAAACTGCTAGATAACAGCAGCGCCTCGTATATCGGCACACAAAAGAATGGGCCGTTTGATGTTTCGCATGCACAAGCCGTCGAATGGCTGCGGCTACCCAATCCCAACGGAAAGTCAAACGCACTCGTCGTTCGCCCGTGGGCAAACGGCCTCGATGTTGCGCGCCGCCCACAGCACAGATGGGTCGTCGATTTCGGCTGCGATATGGCGCTGCAAGATGCGATGCTTTTTGAAGCGCCTTTTCAACACGTCGTGCAGCATGTCAAACCGACTCGTGCAAACGTGCGCCGTGACTTTCACCGTGAGAACTGGTGGCTCTATGGCGACGCGAGGCCCGGGTTGCGCAAGCAGCTCGCAGCTATTCCTCGATTTATCGTGACACCGATGGTAGCAAAGCATCGTGTGTTGACATGGATGCCCGCCGTCCAAATACCTGAGAATCTCTGCGTCGCCATCACTCGCGCCGACGACACCACTTTCGGCATCTTGCACAGCCGCTTTCATGAGCTGTGGTCGCTGCGCATGTGTACGTGGCTGGGCGTGGGCAACGATCCGCGTTATACGCCCACCACCTGCTTTGAAACCTTCCCCTTCCCCACTGGCCTCACGCCGCGTGACACCGCGCATCAGCGCACCGAGCTGCTGAAGAGCGGCGCAAGCATCCCCGCTGGCTTAGATGGCATCCAAGGCAAAGAAGCGAAAGAAAGCCCATTTTTAGAGCAAAAAGAGCAGGTAACCGGCATAGAACCTGCGCGGAGTGCTATGAAAAGCATAGTAAATGCCACACCAGCAACAGCATCAACATCAACATCAACATCAACATCAACATCAACATCAACGCCAACTACGACAACAACAACGACAGCGCCCACATCCACCCCGAGCCCTCTCAAAGCCCACGCCACGCAAATCGCCCAAGCCGCCCACCGCCTCCACAGCCTGCGCGAAGCGTGGCTCAATCCCCCCGAGTGGACGCGCCGCGAGAGCGAGATCACGCCGCTGGGCATGGCGAGCAGCCCCTACCCCGATCGCATCCTGCCGCGCAATGATTTGAGCGAGCGCGACATGAAGCAGCTCAAAGACCGCACCCTCACGAATCTCTACAACCAAAAAGCGGAAGGCAAAGCCCAATGGCTCCAATCCGCCCACGAGCAGCTAGACGCAGCAGTAGCGCAGGCTTACGGCTGGGCAGATTACTCCCCCGCGATGCCAGATGAAGAGATCCTAAAACGCCTGCTAGCGCTGAATTTGGCGCGATCCAGCGGCTAAGAGCATTCACTCCATGATCACATTCAAACCCCTTAAGCTTTCGCTTTGGCTTTTTATCGGCGGCCTCAGCTTTGGCATGGCGCTCAATTGGGGTTGGCTGGTGCTACTTGGGTTGGCTAGCCCACTGCTTGTGGGTGGCTGCTGCCTATTGATGGGTCTGATAGGGCGAAATTAATCGCCTGAAAAGCGCATTTAAATGCCATTTCACACAATTATTTGTGCGAAATATGATTTAATACACCAATGTTGCACCGTTATCGCTTTTCAAACTTGTATTCTTTCCGTGAATCGACCGAGATTGATTTGCGAGTAGGCCTTCGTGAGCCACAGTCTGATTGGTGGGCGAATGACGCGGGTGATCAGCGCGCAGCAAAAGTCATGGCGGTCATTGGGCCCAACGGCAGTGGCAAAACATCCCTGCTCAATGCGCTTGTGTTTATGCATTGGTTTATCCAAGGTTCGTTTACATACAACAGGCCTGGGGAAGATCTGCCGTTCACGCCGCATGCCTTATCAACAGACGAGCCGTCTGAGCTGGAGGTGGAATTTGTAGCCGATCTGGATGGCGAGCAAAAACTGTGGAAATACGAATTGAGGCTTTTGCCACATATGGTGATTAAGGAAAGCCTGCATGTGCGGCGCAAGCGTTGGGCCAACGTGTTTGAGCGGGTTTGGGATGAGGCAACCGGAGGCTATGACGTTAAGGGGCGGGGTTTCGCAACGTTGCCTAAAACCACAGTCAACGAACGCAAGGATGCTTCATTGATTTCGATAGGCATTCAATATGGACTGCCCATCGCCATGGGCTTTGCGCAATTGCCTCTACGTTCTAATATCGTCGAGCTTGGTAAGGAATGGTCAGATGCAGAGCAGTTGCAGAGAGCAACTCATTTCTTTTTCGATAACCCTCAGCACCAGCAGACCTTAGACGACTTGCTGCGCGCATGGGATTTGGGATTAGCCGGTGTCGAGCTGCGCGAATATAACGAGGCTGATGCGGACGGCAATTTAAAGCCCAAGAGATTGGCGATAGGTATCCATGCCGGACGCGATGAAAAGCGCTACCAGCTAGCCTTCGTGCGCGAATCACGCGGTACGCAAGCGGCTTTTGTGTTGCTTTCAAAACTTATGCCGGTGCTTGCAGACGGCGGGCTTGCAGTGATTGACGAGTTTGAAAGCGATTTGCATCCCCACATGCTTGCGCCAATTCTGGATTTGTTTGCGAACCCAGCGACCAATCCACATAACGCGCAGCTGCTATTCACGTCACATTCGATAGAAGTGTTGCATCTGTTGCCGAAATCACAAGTCATCTTGGTTGAAAAAGATGAATTTAACGAAAGCCAAGCATGGCGGCTGGATGCGGTCAAAGGCATTCGCAGCGACGACAACTATTACGCCAAATACATGGCAGGCGCGTACGGCGCTGTGCCGCGCCTATGAGTAGATTGCTAAGAAGCAAACAGCGAGAGCAGCTCCCAACAATGCTGATTGTGGGCGAGGGGTTTGCAGAGGTGGAATTGCTCAAATATCTGCGCATTTTGTTTGTCCCGCGCGGTGCAGGCTTGGCTTTAACAATTGACAACGCACGAGGTAAGGGCGCGAAGAATGTAGTGGCGGTTGCTTATGCCAAATCGCGCGTGTATGACTACGACCATGTTTGGGTGTTGCTTGATACCGATAAGGATTACGACGAACGCTTGGTGGCCGATGCGAAGCGTAAAAAGGTGCACATCGCAGCGTGTGATCCTTGTTTGGAAGCGGCTTTGCTTTGCATCAAAGGCATTGAGCCAACGGGGCGCAGCGCTGAGATCAAGCGGCAGTTTGAAGCCCGCTTCGCAATGGCGGCGCATCAGGCTGATCTTTATCCAGCTCATTTTGGCTTAGCTGCTCTGGAAAGCGAGCTCGGCAAGGCAAGCCCTGTTGGTGCGCTGATTCAAGCCATGCAAGCTGCTTGCATGAGAAAATAATAGGATGAATACAGCCTCCACCTCCGAACTCATGCAACTCCTTGGCAGCCAAGCGCGCGCTGCTGCGTTTGAGATGGCGCGCGCGCCGGCGGTGGTTAAGAACGCAGCTTTGAAGAAGCTCGCTGCGTTGTTGCGCACTAACGTGGCTTCACTCGCCGTAGAAAACGCGAAGGATTTACAACGCGCCGTGGCCGCTGGTCTCGCCGCGCCGATGGTCGATCGCTTGAAGCTTGACGCAAAAACAATTGAGACTTGTGCGCTGGGCTGCGAGCAGCTCGCTGCGATGGCCGACATCATTGGTGAGATCTCAGGCATGCGGCAGATGGAGAGCGGCATTCGCGTGGGGCAGATGCGCGTGCCGATTGGTGTGTTTGGGATGATTTATGAGAGCCGGCCGAATGTGACGATTGAGGCGGCATCGCTGTCGATCAAGAGCGGCAATGCTTGCATTTTGCGCGGCGGCTCGGAGGCGATTGAATCGAATCGGGCGCTGGCGGCGCTCGTGCGCCAAGCTTTGCGCGAAAGCGGCTTGCCAGAAGATGGCGTGCAGCTCGTACACACCACAGATCGCGAAGCCGTGGGGCAACTGATCACGATGCCGCAGTTTGTGGACGTGATCATTCCGCGCGGCGGCAAGGGGCTGATTGAGCGGATTTCGCGCGATGCGAAAATGCCCGTGATCAAGCATCTGGATGGCAATTGCCATGTGTATGTGGATGATCCCTGCGATATCGAGATGGCTGTGCGCGTCTCCGATAACGCGAAGACGAATAAATACTCGCCTTGCAATGCGGCAGAAGGCTTGCTGGTGGCGCGGGGTGTGGCGGCTGAGTTTCTGCCGATGATTGCAGCGATTTATGCGGCTAAAGGCGTGGAAATGCGCTGTGATTTAGAGGCAAAAGAGCTGATTGCCGGCGTATTTACTGCGCAAGGTGCTACTGATTCAATAGCAAATCTCAAACTCGTGAAAGATGCTACTGAGCAAGATTGGTTTGAAGAGTATCTTGCACCCATCATCAGCATAAAAATTGTCGATGGCTTAGATACCGCGATTGCACACATCAACCACTATTCATCGCACCACACAGACGCGATCCTCACGAGCAATCACACGCATGCCCAACGCTTCTTGCGCGAGGTAGATTCAGCCAGCGTAATGGTGAATGCCAGCACGCGATTCGCCGATGGCTTTGAATTTGGCTTGGGCGCGGAGATCGGCATCTCTACCGATAAGTTTCACGCACGCGGCCCAGTCGGTGTGGAAGGGCTAACATCACTGAAATATGTGGTACTGGGTGAGGGGCAGTTGCGGAGTTGAAAGATACGGCTTAGAGTCGTATAATTCAGCCATTAACTTTTAGGAGCATCCGTATGGAAGCCGTATTAAATCTACGTCAATCCCGAATGGAATTCAAAACTACAGCGGATATGAAAGATCTGCTCAGCCGCGCTGCAGCGTTAGATGGACTGGATTTGACTTCGTTTGTGCTCGGCCCGGCCGTAGAAAAAGCACGCAAGGTGCTCAGCGAGCATGCCAGCATCAGCCTATCCCAAAGAGGGCAAGCAGCTTTGGTGCAATTGCTCTCCCAGCCAGCCACGCCTACGCAGGCGATGAAAGACTTGATGGCTTTGCCTGACTTGCCACAGCGTCGCCAGGCGCTTGAATAGCTGGCTCAGCATGAGCTTTGAGATTTCACTCTACGATCCAGCGCAGAGTTACACCGGACAAAAGCAATTCGATTGCGGCAACGCCGTGATTAACAGTTTTGTGCAAAGCAGCCTGAAAGCACAAGTCAAAAAAAGCCTAAGCGTGGCATATGTGCTCACCGATTCAGCGCGTGATGATCGATTTGTGGGCTTCTACACTTTGGCGCAACACATGGTTGATGTGTCTGCACTTAGTGCCTTGCAACTTGGCTCCCTGCCCAGCAAAATTCCGTGCTCGCGCTTGTTCATGCTGGGCGTAGACAAGAGCTGCCAAGGCCAGCAGCTCGGCTCAAAAATGATGAAGCATGCGCTCTTACTGGTCAAAAGTATTTCAAAGCAGATTGGCAGCTATGGGCTCTATTTGGATGCCGATAGTAAGGCGATTAACTTTTATCAGCAACTGGGGTTTGCGCTGCTGCAAGGTGATCAATCACCCGCTCCGTCACCGATGTTTTTGCCGATCAGCTCAATTGACAGCTAGCGCGTTAATCGCACTGCATGCTACGCCTAGCCTGCACAAACTTTTTCCAAAACCCAGCCTCTTGCGTCGTCGCAAAGTTGATTCGCATCAAGGTGCTTGGCTGCCGCGCTGCGTTGAAGAGCGCGCCGGGCGCTAAGAGAATTCCATCATCGAGCATGCGCTGCGCGAGCGGCTCAGTGTCGATGCCGGTGTCAACCCAACCGAAGAGGCCAGCGGGCTCGGCGGCGAATGTGCAGCCGGATTGCAGGGCGAGTTTCACGCTGCGGCTTCTTGCTGCATCTAGGCGCGTGCGCACGCGCTCGCTGTGTTTGCGCAAGTGGCCTTCGGTAATGCAATGGGCGAGCGCTTTTTCTAGCAGGGCGGGCGTGGTGAGGCTGGTGAGTAGCTTGGTATCGAGCAAGCGCTCCGTCAAATGCTCAGGCGTGGCCATGTAGCCGATGCGCCAGTTGGGAGCGAGAATTTTGGCGAAGCCGCTGACGTAGATCGTGCGCTGCAGGCCGTCGAGGGCGCACATGCGGCTAACCTGTTGTGGCGCGATGTGGCAATAGGTATCGTCTTCAACGATGTGGAAATCTTGGGTGTTGGCGAGCTGCAAAATGCGATGGGCGCTGGAGGGCGAGAGGCAGGCGCCGGTGGGGTTGTGCAAGACGCTCACGCTCACGTAGAGCTTGGGTTTGTGTTCTTCGCAATAGCGCGCCATCACGGCGAGATCAGGCCCATCTGCATGGCGCGGCACGGGCAGGATGCGCATCCCCAAGGCATCGAGCCGCGCGAATTCAACCGCCCAGCCGGGCTCTTCGACCATGACGTAATCGCCCGCTTTGAGCAAAGTGCGGCTCACGATATCAAGCGCTTGCGTCGCGCCGAGCGTGGTGATGATGCGGCTGCTCGGCACGTCTAACGCAATATCGCGCAGCTTAACGCTCAGCGCTTCTCTGAGCGATGCATCACCGAGTGGCTCGCCATAGCGCAGCGAGGCTTCGAGCAAACTGCGCCCTTTGCTGACCTTGCGCACCGCCGGCCCGAGGAAATCGCTCTCCATCCAATCGGGCGGCAACACGCCCATGCCGGGCTGAAGCTGCAAGCTTGCTACGCCGCCAGTTTTAGCAAACATGCCGCGAATAAGCGCAGTGGCATCGATGCGCGGGCGCTCGTGCAGCGCCACCATATGTTGATCGTTTACTATTAATTTAGTAGCACTCTGCGCAACATCTATGCCGGCTAACTGCTCATTTGGCTTCAAAACATGCACATCGCGCACATAAAAGCCCTTTTGTTTGCGCGCCTCCACCAAGCCGCTCGCGACAAGTTGATCGTAAGCAGCCACTACGGTATGCGGGCTCACGCTTTGCTGCCGCGCACATTCGCGCACACTGGGCAAGCGGCTGCCGGCGGCGAGCAGCCGCGACTTGATGCGCTCCGAGAATCGCGCGACGAGCTGCTCAGTGAGCGTTTGTTGGGATGTGCGCATCAACATGGCGTATTTCTCATGGTGTATCTCTCTTAGAAGCAATACAGATGCTTAACTGAATGGCTTATCTGTACTGGTAGTGTATTGCCGTTTAATGTACATTCGATTTCTTAGAAACACAACACACCATGCCTTGGAACGAATTCACCGCACTGCTCATCCTCGGCACAGCCATGAGCTTCTCGCCAGGGCCGAACACGACGCTATCGACTGCTTTGGCTGCGAACTACGGCTTGCCGCGCGCGATGCGCTTTGTTTGCGCCGTGCCCATTGGTTGGGGCGCACTTGTGTTGCTTTGCGCTTATGGCTTGGGGGCGCTGTTGGTCGCCGCGCCTGTTTTGGTGTGGGGCGTGAAGGCAATCGGCGTGGCTTATCTGCTGTGGCTCGCGTTCAAGCTGTCACGCAGCGGCGCACTCTCGCAAGCCGATGAAACTAAATTGAACGTGACGTTTTTTCAAGGCGCGGCATTGCAGTTTGTCAACATCAAAGCCTGGATGTTTGCGCTTTCTGTCGTGGCCGGCTGGCTTGCAGGCAAGGCGGATTTTTCTGAGCGCTTGATGGTGATCTTGCCTACGCTCATGGCCTTTGCGTTTTTCAGCAATCTCGCCTACGCGCTGATCGGCGCAGCGCTGCGCGGCTGGTTAGCACAGGGAGCAAGGCTCTTGTGGTTTAACCGCGTGATGGCTTTCGTACTCGTCGTCACTGCAGCTTGGATGATCACCGTATGAATGGCTCGCAGACAAAAGAAGCCCCGGCCGCTGAAACTTCTGCTTGGTTGTGGTGGGGCTTGATCGGCGTTACGCTGTTCGCCGCTACTTTGCCGTTCACGCGGCTGGCCGTGGGCAGCGTGGATGCGCCGCAGCTCTCTCCGTGGTTCGTCACGTTTGGGCGAGCTGCTGTGGCAGGAGTGTTGTCTGTGATGTATCTCCTATGGCAAAAATCGCGCGGCACGCTCAACATTCCCACCCGCGCTGAATGGCCGCTGGTAGCGATGACGGCTTTTGGCGTGATCGTCGGCTTCCCGCTTTTTCTCGCGCTCGCGCTGCGCTACGTGCCGAGCACGCATGGCGCGGTAGTCACAGCCTTGCTGCCGCTGTCGACCGCCGTGCTCGGAGCACTGTGGTTCAAGCAGCGGCCCTCCAAAGGCTTCTGGGCTTGCGCAATATTTGGCAGCAGCTTGGTGCTCGCTTTCATGATCTGGCGGCAATGGCAAGCCACGGGCGGCTTCTATCTGGGCGCGGCAAATATCTATCTCATTATTGCAATGACCACGGGCGCGTTCGGCTACATCGGCGGCGCTCGCCTCACGCCGCGCCTAGGCTCTGAACAAGTGATTTGCTGGGTGCTGGTGAGCTGCTTGCCGCTTACGCTGCCGCTGGCTTTTGTGTTTGCACCAGTAGAGCCCGCCGCGATTGCCACGATGAGCTGGGTCGGCTTCGCTTATGTCGCATTATTTTCCATGTGGATCGGTTTCTTCGCTTGGTATCGCGCACTCGCGCTCGGCGCAGTGCGCGTGAGCCAAGTGCAGCTCATTCAACCGTTTTTGAGCTTACTCTTTGCCGTGCCGCTGGTAGGAGAACGCTTGGATGCGCTCACTCTAGTCTTTGCGATTGCGGTGATTGCCACGGTGTATGTGGGCAAAAAAATGCCTGTTGGCACGATTCAAGGAGCGACAAAATGAAAGTGCAAAACATCCCTTTCAACACTGTCGATTGGGCGCAAATCACGCCAGAAGAAAAGACTGCCGATGCAGGCCGCGTGTTTTGGCGCACGCAGCAGTTTGGCGAGATGCGCGTGCGTATGGTGGAATACACGCCCGGTTATGTGAGCGATCATTGGTGCGTCAAAGGCCATGTGTTGCTTTGCATGGAAGGCGAGCTGATTACCGAGCTCGAAGATGGCCGTGTGTTTACATTGAAGCCCGGCATGAGCTACCAAGTGGCCGATAACGCCGAGCCGCATCGCTCGCGTGCGCCACTGGGGGCGAAATTGTTTATTGTGGATTAGTGCGATGGATGTGACGCCAGAGACTGAAGTGCAGACGCATACTCGCTTGCAACAAGTGATGACACATGCGCGAGCGATTCAATTTGCTGGTGACTACACCTTCACTGAATACGCCGCGAATGCCTTTCCCGCGCATGAGTTGCATCGCGCTTTGGCTTTTGTGCGAGATGAAAAAAGTTGGAGCGCCTTGCTGCCTGCATCTACAAACACGCCGCCTGATGAGCGCTACCTGCTGATCAGCTTTCATTTCGCGGCCGACATTCCTAATAGCGGCTTCGTCGGCTGGCTGGCTACGCAGTTCAAGCAGCATCTGGGCACAGGCGTGTTTGTGGTGTGTGGGCAAAATTCAAACGATGGTGGCGTGTATGACTATTGGGGCATTCCGCGCAGTGTGGCGCAGCCTGCACTTGATCTGCTCGCGTCACTTGGCGCAACTGTTTCGCTGCAACAAAGCTCACCATGAAAATCTCCATCGATCAAGCCTTGAAGTGCTTGCCTGCAGTGCCAACAGCGAAGTATCCACAAGGCGCACCATTCGTCACGATGATGGCGGGCGGCACGATGAGCGTAGAAGTGTTTGCGCCGAAAGAACAAGACTTACAAGAGCCACACCGCCAAGATGAGCTGTATTTCGTTCACAGCGGCAACGGTGATATCGTGATCAACGGTCAGCGCTTTGATGCGGCGGCGGGTGATGCGTTTTTTGTGGCGGCAGGCGTGGCGCATCGCTTTGAGAATTTCAGCGATGATTTTGTGACTTGGGTTGTTTTCTACGGGAAAGAAGGTGGTGAGTAATATGACGACAGAGACCATGATGAGTTGGAAATTGGCCGCGCGCGCAGAGCGCATGAATCCTTCGGTGATCCGCGAGATTTTGAAGGTGACGGAAAAGCCCGGCATTATCAGCTTTGCGGGCGGCTTGCCTTCTCCGAAAACGTTTCCGATTGCAGAGTTTGCGAAGGCTTGCGCGGATGTGCTCGCTAATGATGGGCCAGCGGCTTTGCAATATGCGGCGAGCGAAGGCTTCCCTGCTTTGCGTGAGTTTGTGGCGAACGAGTTGGGCAGGCAGAGCGCGGCAGCGGGCGTGCCTTGGCATGTTGATCCTGCGCAAGTGTTGATCACCACCGGCTCGCAACAAGCGCTAGATTTGATTGCGAAGATCTTGATCGACAAAGATTCGCGCGTATTGGTCGAAACGCCCGCCTACCTCGGCGCATTGCAAGCCTTCACGCCGATGGAGCCGCAATACGTGAGCGTGGCCAGCGATGATGAAGGCGTATTGATTGATGACGTGAAAGCAAAGGCAAAAGATGCCCGCTTTATCTACGTCATCCCTAACTATCAAAACCCCACAGGCCGCAGCATGAGCGAGGCTCGCAGGACTGCACTCTCGCAAGCTGCGCGTGATTTAAATTTGCCCATCGTTGAAGACAACCCGTATGGCGATTTGTGGTTTGACACGCCACCGCCTGCGTCGCTCACCGCACGCAACCCCGATGGCTGCATCTACATGGGATCATTTAGCAAAACGCTCGCGCCCGGCCTACGCCTAGGTTTTCTCGTTGCGCCCAAAGCGCTCTACCCCAAACTTTTGCAAGCCAAGCAAGCCGCCGACTTGCACACGCCGAGCTTCAATCAACGCATCGTGGCTGAGGTGTTGAAAGACGGCTTCCTCGACCGCCATGTGCCCACCATCCGCGCGCTTTACAAATCGCAGTGCGAAGCCATGCTCGCAGCATTGGATCGTGATTTGAAGGGCACAGGCATCGAATGGAACAAGCCATCGGGCGGCATGTTCCTCTGGGTCAAACTGCCCGCGCATATGAACGCGGTTGACTTGCTGCCACTAGCCGTAGAGCGCAACGTCGCCTTCGTGCCCGGCGCAGCTTTCTTTGCCGACAACCCGCAACACAACACCCTGCGGTTGAGCTTCGTTACCGCGAGTGTGGAGCAAATCAATATCGGCGTGGCCGCATTGGCCGCTGTGCTTAAGGCACATCTGTGAGCGAGACTCTCAAACTCTGGGGGCGCATCAGCTCGATCAATGTGCGCAAGGTGATGTGGACGGCGCAGTATTTGAAGCTGTCCATTGATCGGATTGACGCAGGTGCGGCATTTGGCGTGGTCAATACGCCAGCGTTTCAGCAGATGAATCCGAACGCGATGATCCCCGTGCTTCAAGACGGTGATTTCACGCTTTGGGAGAGCAATGTCATCGTGCGCTATTTGTGTGAAAAATACTCCTTTGGTGCGCTGTATCCAAGCGATATGAAGCAACGCTTTGATGCTGAGCGATGGATGGATTGGCAACAGTCTGAGCTCAATCGCGCGAGCGGCTTGCCGTTTGTGCAATGGTTTCGCACTGCGCCCGAACAACGCAACCCCGTGCTCATCGAGGAATACACGCGCAAGATGAATCATTGGCTCAGCATCATCGAAGCGCATCTTGCGCAGCAGCCGTATATGGCCGGCCAAGTTTTAACGATGGCAGACATTCCCATTCTCTGCGAAGTGCATCGCTGGTGGGCCGTGCGCGCGAAGCAAGGCGATACCCTCAACACCTACCCAGCCATCGAACGCTGGGCGGCGCCTTTGCTTGCGCATTCTGCGAGCAAAGGTGTGCTGGATATTGTTGTGGCTTGATTGGTTAAACAATCGGAAAAAGGAAACCATGTACAGCGCCGCTTTCATTTTCATGCCCGGCAATTTTGACGACCGCTATTTCGCGCTCGATGCGTTGATTGATGCAGCCGCCAAAGCCACCCCGGGATTTTTGGGGCAAGAGAATTGGAAGTCTGATGACGGCCAGCGTATCAACGCGACTTATTACTGGGCCACGCTTGAAGCGCTCAAAGAATTTTCTAACCACCCAAAGCATTTGGAAGCCAAGCGCCAGTATGAGCATTGGTATCACGGCTTTCATATCGTGATCTCGCACGTGTTGCGCTCTTATGGCGATGGCAAGCTCGCGCACTTGACGCCTAACGAGCGCGCCTCAAGTGCGAATTGAATGGATCGAATCATCATGAAACAACGTGCCTTTAAACAAGTCGATGTGTTTACTGCTTGTGCTTACTACGGCAATCCGCTGGCCGTGGTGCTCGATGGCTCGGGGCTCTCGACGCAAGAGATGCAGCATTTCACGAACTGGACGAATTTGAGTGAATGCACTTTTTTGCTGCCGCCGACGCAAGCGGGAGCTGATTACAAAGTGCGTATTTTTTGCCCGGGGCGCGAGCTGCCGTTTGCGGGGCATCCTACGCTGGGGACTTGTCATGCATGGCTTGAAAGTGGAGGCACTCCGCAAGCGTCAAGTGCCGGCGGTGGCAAACCACAAGGTGAAATCATCGTGCAGGAATGCGGCATCGGCTTGGTGAAAATCAAGCGCGATGCAGCGAATGGGCGCTTGGCCTTTGCTGCGCCGCAACTGCTCAAGAGCGGCGCGTTGGATGAAGCCGATGTAGCACTCATCGCGCGCGGCCTCGGCGTGCAGCGCGGCGATATCGTGGCGCATGCTTGGTGTGACAATGGGCCGAACTGGCGGGGCGTGATGCTGCGCTCGGCGGAGCAGGTGTTAGCGCTCCAGCCCAATGCTGCCGTGCTTGCAGGTTTGGATATTGGCGTGGTCGGGCCCAGAGGAAAAGTAGGCGTGGTTGGTGCGCAAACCGCAAGCGATGAAACTCAATTCGAAGTCCGTGCCTTCTTCCCCGGGAACAACGGCATGACGGAAGATCCCGTCACAGGCTCGCTCAACGCAGGGATCGCGCAATGGTTGATCGGCGCAGGCCTTGCGCCCACGAGCTACATCGCGGCGCAAGGCACAGCGCTGAGCCGCGCGGGGCGCGTGCATGTGGAAAAATTAGGCATAGATATTTGGATAGGTGGCGCAAGCGTCACTTGCATTGACGGCATGGTGTGCCTGTGAACGCAACGACATGCCAACGCTCATCCTCACTGACGTGAAAGATTCCTATGATGTTTAGCCACATTGCCGTTGGTTGCACTGACCTGCCTCGCGCATGCCTTTTCTACGATGCCGTCCTCACACCGCTAGGCTTGCTGCGCCGCGTTGTCACTCCCGATGGCGGCCCAGCTAGCGCTTGCTGGGTTTTGCCAAACCAATCTTTGCCGCGTTTTTATGTGTACTTGCCATTTGATCGACAGGCCGCTAGTGCTGGCAACGGCAGCATGGTTGCGTTTCTTGCGCCCTCTAGCGAGGCGGTCACACAGGCTTATGAAGCAGGCTTAGCTGCAGGCGGCGCAGACGCGGGCGCGCCGGGCGCGAGGCCGCATTACGGAGCCGACTATTTCGGCGCTTACTTGCGCGACGCAGATGGCAACAAAATCCACTTGGTTCACAGGAACACTAATGTCTAATTCAAACCCGCCCATGAAACCTATCAATACGCAAATTGACCATATCGTCGTTGCGGCACGCACTTTGTCCGAGGGCATCGCTTGGTGTGAAGCCACGCTTGGCATCACGCCAACTGCTGGCGGCGAGCATCCGCTGTTTGGGACGCACAATCGTATTTTCAACGTCTCTACGGCGCAATATCCACGCGTCTTTTTTGAGATCATTGCTATTAATTCAGAAGCACCTCGCGCAGTGAATACGCCGGCTAGTGGCACAAATCACTTAAACAAACGCTGGTTTGATCTGGATTCTTCAAAACTGCAAGCCGGTATCAAAAGCAGCCCGCGCCTCGTGCATTTCGTGGCCAACACAAGCGATGTGAGCCAAGCCTGCGTCTCGTTAATAGCGCTCGGCATTGACCGTGGCCCAGCCGTGCAAGCCAGCCGCATGACGCCTACTGGTTTGCTGGAATGGCAAATCACCGTGCGCGATGATGGGCAGCGACTATTTTCTGGCGGCTTGCCTACGTTGGTTCAATGGGGAGCGATTGATACAGCCTCTTCGGCAGCTGTGCACCCCACAGACACGATGGTTAGCAGCGGCATCGCGCTGCAAAGCTTGCACATGACAACGCCGCAAGCCATTGAGCTTCAAGCCGCGTATCAAGCGATTCATTTGCAGGGCGTTACGGTCAATGCGGGCGAGCCCAATCTGATCGTGACGCTGCAAACGCCCATAGGCTTGGTGACGCTTGAATCGAAAGGCATCTGATGATCACGTTCACCGAAATCATGCTTTATTGCTTAGCCGCTTTGGCCATCATGCTCACGCCGGGGCCCAATATGTTGTACTGCGTCTCGCGGGCACTCTGCCAAGGGCGCATGGCGGGTTGGATCTCGGTGCTGGGCGTGCAGGCGGGCAATGTGGTGCATATTGCCGCAGCCACCGTGGGGCTTACTGCGCTGCTTGCGGCGATGCCGATGCTGTTTGACGCGATTCGTTTTGCGGGCGCGGCTTATCTGCTCTGGCTGGCTTGGCAGGCTATTAAGCCGGGCGGGCGCG
The DNA here is from genome assembly GCA_043755865.1 of Variovorax sp. Lineage (GTDB taxonomy): Bacteria > Pseudomonadota > Gammaproteobacteria > Burkholderiales > Burkholderiaceae_C > JANMDU01. The sequence continues at coordinate 22,194 of JAYUSD010000102.1, forward strand.
GTTTGTTTGAGGCGCAAGATTTGCCACATGATGGCTATGCCAAGCTTTTTCGCATGGGGCTATTAACGAATTTGCTGAACCCGAAGCAACTGGTGTTTTTCACGTCAATTTTCAGCCAATTTTTACATTCTGAGCGCGGCAGTGTTTTGCAGCAAGGCGTGCAATTGGCAGCTACGCATATATCTTTAAGCATCGTGGTGAATGGTTTGATCGTGGCCGGTGCAGCAGGTATCGCGGTATTTTTCCAACGTAGCCCGCTGTGGCTACGTGCGCAGCGCTATGTGATGGCGACGGTGCTTGCTGGCTTGGCTGTGCGTTTGGTGATCACAGAAAGAAAATAAACATGTTTACTCCCCAAGAAATCAAAGCCGCGCAAGATTGCGTCTACGCCAGCCTGCGCCCCACGCCGCAATTTGAGTGGCCACTGCTCAGCGCTGCGCTGGGCGCAAAAGTGTGGGTGAAGCATGAAAATCATCAGCCGGTAGGCGCATTCAAAGTGCGCGGTGGGTTGACGTATTTTGATGCGCTGCTCAAGCGCGAGCCTCATCTCAAAGGCGTGATCGCTGCCACGCGCGGCAATCATGGGCAATCGATTGCATTTGCTGCCGGCAAAGCGAATGTGCCGGCCACTATCGTCGTGCCGCATGGCAATTCAGTAGAGAAGAATGCGGCGATGCGCGCTTTAGGCGCAGAGCTGATTGAGCATGGCGCAGAATTTCAAGATGCTAAAGAGCATGCCGTCATTCTCGGTGCGCAGCGCGGCCTGCATTTCGTTCCTTCGTATCACCGTGATGTACTACTGGGCGTAATGACGTGTTGGATCGAGTTTTTTGAAACAGTGCAGCCTGATGTGACCTATGTGCCGATTGGCATGGGCTCAGGCTTTGGTGCAGCGGCGGCGGCGCGGGCGCATACGGGCGTGAAGACGAAATTGATTGGCGTTGTATCCGCTCACGCTACTGCTTACATGGATTCATTCAAAGCACGCAAGTTGCTTGAAGCTCCTGTGAGCACCGTGATTGCCGATGGCATGGCATGCCGCGTGCCCGATGCGGCGGCGCTCGATGTGATCTTACGTGAGGCGCATGACGTGATCGCTGTAACGGATGAAGAAGTGAAAGCGGCGATGCGCTTGCTGTTTACTGCGACGCATAACGTGGCCGAGGGCGCGGGAGCTGCGTCACTTGCGGCCGCGATTCAGCAGAAAGCTCAGTGGCAGGGCAAGACGATAGGCACGATGCTGTGTGGCGGCAATGTAGATGCGGATGTGTTTGCTAAGGTTCTTGCTGGGTAATTTTTAAGCGTTTTGAGCGTGTTGCCGGCGTATTTACTGCGTGACGTGCTATTGAATCAATAGTACTTGCGTTTGGAAGATTTCTGTAGCTTGAGACCGGCCACGGCTGGGCGGTATTCGCAGCCG
>JAYUSD010000103.1:0-9438 GCA_043755865.1 Variovorax sp.
TGGCTTATGAGCCCAGCGTTGATGACGATTGCGCCGCCATGTCCACCGCCACTCGCGTTCTGTCCAGGAGAGCCGCCGCCACCATTGCTACCACGGGTAATGCCATTGACTCCATTGACACCGCTCAAACCCAAGCCACCCCGACCGCCCGCTCCTGCACTCAGCGCGATGCTCCCAGAGGCTTTAGCGCTGATGCCACTGATGTTGGATACGCCATCGCTGACCGTGCCTACCGTGATGTTGCCGCCGTTTCTGCCCGCCACACTCGCGTCGGGCGCGTTTGCACCGTTCGCCGTTCGGATTTCAATATTTCCGTTGTTGCTAGCCGCCACCGTCACATCGCCCGCATTCGTCGCATAAATCCCGCCTGAGCCGGTGTTTTCTAAGCGAAGTTGATTCGCTACTGTTTGTATAGCACTCGTCGCAGAACCTATGCCGGCTACTGAAGTAATTGATACCAAATCAGCACGTAAATTCACCACGCTGGCGCTGGTGGGCGTGATATTGCCATTGAGGACGAGGGTGTTGATAGCCGTGACCCGAATATCGCTGCCATTTAAAAGTGCGGCATCCGCCTTGTTACCGCTAGCGCCATACGGGCTACCGATGCCCCCCGCGCCTCCAGCACCCGATTCGCCAGAGTTCAAAAACACGGATGACTGGCCAGATATCGCTGCGTTGACTGTGATATTTCCGCCTGCACCAGCGCGTCCGCCTTCGCCACCCCGGCCAGCGAAAAATCCAAAGCCACCTTGGCCACCGCGACCGCCGCGCCCTCCTGCTCCAGCATTTACTTGAATATCGCCTTGGCTTAGCAACGACTCATTCAAAATAATGTTGCTGCCGCGGCCTCCTATGCCACCCGTACCGCCAGTTTCTGAGATGCCTACACCATCAGCGCCTGTGAAACCCTCCGCGCCGCGCCCAGCTGCTAGGTTGATTGCGCCCGAACTGGTCGTTCGAATGCCTCGAATCCCGTCCACAAGCCCCACTGTGATGTTGCCACTCAAGTCATCCGACGTTCTGATCACAACATCACCGCTCGTTGAAGCGGCAGCAATTGTGATATCGCCTTGGTTGGTGAGATAAATCCCGCCAGATTGCGAATTCGTGAGCGCTGCGTTGGCGACTTTTGTGACGAGTGGCGCGCTGGCGCTGCCGATGCCGGTTTGGGCTTTGGCGATCAGCGTGCCTGCTGTGACGATGGTGTTGCTGCTGTGGCCGATGATCGCGCCAACGCCGGTGCTGCCAATGCCGCCTCCGCCGCCGCTTCCGCCACCGCCACTCATTGGGCTGCCAGCAGTAAGCACCACCGTGCTGGCCGCGCCGCCCGAGAGGCTGCCGCCGCCCGAGAAATCAATGTTTCGATGGGCTGTCAAAGTCAGATTGTTGTTGCTTGTCCAACTCACGCCGGCATTGACGTAAATGTTGCCTTCTTCCGTGCCGCTCGGCGCGGTGGCAATGGCGATGCTGCCGCCGCTCAGATTGGTTCGCAGGGTGTTTGCGCCCATGCCGCTGGTGGTCTGAAGATCATCGCCGCCGCGAATGGTGAAATTGGTGGGATCGATCAGCCAAGTGCCTACTTGGCCCGAGGCAGACAGTGCGTTGAAGCGGAACGTGTCTGCGATTTGCACATGCGCGGCGCTGGTCTCTACGAAGCCGCCATGGGCGGCATTTTTATTGCCATTTGAGCCATTAGCCGGCATAGAATATGCGTCGAGTGCTATTGTATTAGGAGTAGGCGAGGCGGGAGCGGATACATCGACGCTGCCGCTAGCATTCACCGTGCCGTTGTTGAAATCAGCGAGGATTTCTACTTTGCCCGTCTGTGATGCGCCTGTTGCGCCTTTGATGCCGAGCACATCTTGCGCCGTCTGCGCTGCAATGATGCCGCTGTGGTTGACCACGGCTCGCGCAAGGCCAGCGGCGGTTTGTGCGCTCATAAGCACCCAGCCGCCTTCTGCCTTAATGATGCCCTTGTTGTCAATGAGCGTATCGAATTGCGCAGCGGTGATATCGACTGAGATGAGGCGATTGCCGGCAAATTGCAATTGCACCCCTTGGCCAGCAGCGAGCGCGACTGTGCCCAGGCGGGCGGCGATGACGCCATCGTTTCTCACCGTTTGCCCGAGGAGCGCAACGTAGCCGCCGCCATTGCCTGCGCCTTGGCCTGTGCCATGCGCCGTGATGCTGCCTTGGTTAATGATTTGAGGCAAAAGTGAAGGATTGCCGGCAGAAATATTGGATAGTTTGCTATTGAATTGATAGTTTCGATTCAGGAAGTCTGCGTCTGTTATGCCCAGCGTAGAAGCCGCGATGCCGCCTACATTGACCGATGCGCCTGCGCCAAACAAGATGCCCGAGGGGTTGACGAGGAAGACTTGGCCATTGGCATTGAGCTGGCCGAAGATCTCGGTTGCGCCGCCTGCGATGCGATTGAGCGCGACAGAGCTGGCATTGGGCTGCGCGAAATTGACGGCGGATTGGCTGCCGATGTTGAAGCTTTGCCAATTGAGGATGGCTTGATCGGAGGTCTGTGTAATGTTTAGAGTATTTCTGCCGCCTGAATGGATTGGCGCAGCGATGCTGGCTGCGCCAGCGGAGACTGTGCCGCCTTGTGGCAAAGCATTCGTGGCGATGGTTGGCACAATCGTTGGCGACGTTTGAGCAGCAATGTTGATTGCGGCACTTTGCGCCACGGCCACGCTCATGCTCAGCGCAGACAGCGCGAACACATTGAGCGCAAGCGTGAGCACCGCGCTGCCCGTGAAATACGAAGCAGGCAAGCCCATGCGCGATGAGCGCGCTTTGCCTTTGCTACTCGCAAATTCCGCCACCGCTTCAAAACAGGCTTTGGCTTCATTCCAAACAACGCGGTAGATGTGGTTCATGGGGTGCTTTCGTGGGGGAGATTTATAGACAAAAATGAGTGGTAGCCGGCGTATTACTTGCGCGGAGTGCTACTGAATTCATCGCTCTTTGCTGATCGATCCGTTCGTCCTGCCTCTTCGATACCTGAGCTGGGAACGCTTTGCGTATCGAAGGGCTCGCATGGGCTTCGATACCTCAGCCCGAACGGAGTAGGACAAAGCAGCAAGGAGCATGACCATCACAGCGCCTTGCTCGCGCTCAGCCACAGCCGCGCGCGCTTGCCACGGCCATCGCTGTTTAAGCCCGCTGCCGTGGCGGCGGCGTTGCTGCCCAGCGGGGCGGCCAGTGTGGTGCTGATCTGCCAGCTTCCGGGCTGTGCAATGGTGGCGCTGATGCCTGCGCTGCTTAAGGTGTAGCGATTGGGCTTGCCTGCGGCGAGCGCGTTGGCCCAAAGGGTTTTGTGTTGCTGAATTTGACCCCAGTCTAAAAACACGCTGAATAGGGCTTGCGTATCTTTAGCAATTGCGCTCAAGGCCAACGGGGCGCTCTGCCATTGCAGGCTCACCAAGCTGCCTTGATCGCCGCTGGCCTCGCCTGAGGGCCAGCCGCGCACACCGCTTGCGCCCCCGAGGGAGAATTTCTCAGCGCTGTCTAAATTCTTCGTTGCATATTGGTGGCTCGCGCGAAAGCTCAGCCGCTGTTGAAAGGCGAGTTCATAAGCGGCGGCGTAATCCAAATTGATCTTGCCCGACATGCCTGCGGCGCGCGCTGTGGTGGCATCGAAATTGGCGGATGTGATGTTGCGCGAGAGATCAAGATGGTTGGCCTGCGCCTTGAGTGAGATGCGCTGCGAGAGCGCATCGCCTGATTGCTGATGCGCCACGCCAAGGGTCGCGGCGCGGCTGCTTTTACTAGCCAGATTGCTGCCCAGCGTATCGTCTTTGGCGCGGCGATATCCTAGGCCAGCTTCAATATCGGTTTGCGCATTGGCACTGAGCAGGAGCGGATAGCGCAGGCTGGCGTTTGAGGTGTTGGCCTCGCCCTCTGAGCGCAACGCGGCAAAACTGCCGCCTAATTTGTAGCGCAAATTTGACAGACTCATGCTGCCGCGCAAGCCGCTGTAGCCCAGCGGCGCAGCATACGACAAGCCCAATGATTGGGAGCCACTGCTGAGCGTGCTGCGCCCTGAGAGCTCGTCGCCAGCGATGGCCAGATGTGCCAGCGCGACATCAAGACTGGCTCGGGCTGTGCCGCTGTAGCGGTTGCCATGGTTGTCTGCCCAGAAGCTGATGCGCGGGGCTAATGCGGGCTTCTCAGGCCGGTGGGCGCTGCCCATTTGCGTGATCGTGCGGCCATCAAAGCTGATGCTGGCACGGCCGGTTTGCTCAATCGCGCTATGGCGCAAAGTCACTAGGGTGGAGCCAGTGGCTTCGCCCGGGGAGAGCGCTGCGGTGGCATCAGGGAAGCCGCGCTGCGCGAATAGCAAGGTAGCCCGCTCCAGTGCAGCTTGCTCCACAGGCTGACCCACCAGCACGCCATTGGCTTGCGCGATGCGGCTGGCCAGCGTGGTTTGCGCGCCGGCTTGCACCGCTTGCAAAATCCCCTCCAACACCTGCACGCGCAGCACACCATTGGCAGAGCCCATGCTTTGGCGCGCAATGATGGCGCGGGCCAGTAAATAACCTTTGTCTTGATACGCTTTGCTGATGCGATCCACCGCGCTGCGAATCTCGCTGAATGTACGCTGCTTGCCAATCACATCTTGCAGCAGGGCTTGCAGCGTATCGGTAGAGATCGCCGTGTTGCCTTCGATCTGGATGCCTTGCAAGGTGAAGGCGGTGTGGTCTACTGGCGCATCAGACTCACGCGTTGGCAACGCCAAAATCGGGCGTGCGCGGCCGGGCGCGGCGGCGGGCGGCGGGGCGGCATCGCGCAGCAGACTGCCTGCATCGGGCGGGGGGATTTGCGGCGGCGCAATTTGGGCATAAGCCATGCCGCAAACCAAGCTCAAGGCGGTGGCGGCGTGAAGCTTGATACGTTGGCGATAGCGATGAGAAAGAGCGTGGGCGTAGTTAGACATGAAAGGCTCAATAATTCGCACCATTGTCACGATTGCATACACTTAGCGCTATTGAACGAAAGTACATGTTTAAGCATTTAGGATTACAAATACTTGCCCGTTTGGAATACTTTTGTATTTCTTTACTTCTGGGGGTGTTGCGCTGAGATAATCGCGCGTTGCTCACCAAAAACCATTCTTCACACGAGCAGCGAAAGCGCCCCTTGATGAAACTCGTCGTTGTAGATGATCACCCCTTGGTAGCAGATGCGCTGCGTGCCATGGTGGCTTCTTTTTTGCCTGCCGCAGAGATCATCAAACTGCCGGGACTTGTGCAATTGCAAGCTTGGCTGGCCACATCTCAGAGCGCCGATCTGCTGGTCTTGGATATTCAGCTCAGTGATGGCAATGCGCTGGATTTTTTAGAGCAAAAGCCCGCTTCGCTTGCAAGCAGCGCAATCATTATTTTTACCGGCGCTGATGCGCAGCAAATTGAGCGCGCCAAAGCCATGCAACACAGCCGCTTGACCGTAGTAGGCAAAGGCGAAAATGCGCAGGTTTTAGTGCGGGCGATTCGCAGCGCCTTGGGATTTCAAGCTTTGGATGAGCCCACGCTGACTGCGCGGCAAGCTGAGCTGATGGAGCGCGTGAGCTTGGGCTGGAGCAACGCGCAAATCGCCGAGCAAATGGGCATCACCGAAAGCACCGTGAAGGCGCATTTGAGCCAAGTTTTTGATCGCTTGGGCGTACACAACCGCAGCCAAGCGATTCGGCGCTTTGCCAGCTTGCCCAAACCGGGTGGCTCAGATGCGCTGAACGCGCCAGACGGTCCCAACGCGCCGCTCGGCTTGTCCCCAAAGGCACCAGCGTGATGACAGCTGAAGCCGCATCGGCGCTGCAGGCGCGCGGGTGGCGCTGGGCCATTGCGGCTTTGGTGATGCTCACGCTTGTCTTTGGCGCCAGTCGCATCTTGCGTGCGCCTGCACCGAGTGCATCAGGCGCCGCGCCAACTTCCGCACCCAACAACGCACCCACCGCCAACGACCGCCTCGCAGAACAAGACATTGGCGTATGGCGCTGGACGCAAGACCCGCAAGCCCAGCTCACGCCTGAATTGCTGCTTCCCAGTTTGGCGCAACAGGGCGCAGGCTCGCGCTGGCAAGCATTTTCAGACGCACAAGTCTTGCCCACGGGCGGCAAATCCGTGGCTTGGCTGCATTTGCACTTGCCCGCCCACGAAAGCGCGCAAACTTTGTATTTGGAATTCGAGCGGGCGCGGGTGCTCAAAATCGAAGGTTTTTATCAAGCCGCAGACGGCCATTGGGTTCGCGAAGCCGGCGGCTTTACCGTTCCATTTCATCAACGCGCCCTGCCCACTCAGCACCCTACTTTTGCCATCACGCAGCGCTCAGGCATGGCCACAGATTATTTGGTGCGCGTGCAGCATTTGGCGCCACTTGTGCTCAACCCGCGCCTGTTGGCCAGCCCCGGCTTTGCCGACAGCAGCCGCCAAAATGGCTTGCTTGATGGCTTGATTTTGGGCAGCCTCTTGGCTTTTTGCCTGCTCTGCATCTTGGCGATGGCTTTCACGCGCAGTATGGGCTTTGTTTGGCCGCTGCTGCTGGCGCTTGGTGCGACGCTCGTCTTTGGCCCCACGCTGGGGCTCACCGCTCGCTATCTTTGGCCAGATAGCGGCAGCTTGGATCGCACGCTGACCTGGGCTGCGCAGCCCATTCTTGCAGCGATCACGGCAGCAGCGTTGCTCTCGCTGCTGTGGCGCGTGGCGCGTGAGCTGCGCTGGGTGCGTTTGATGCTGCTCGCAAGCGTGCTGGGTTGCAGCGCGTTGGTTGCTTTTCATTGGTTTGACCCAAAAGCCGTGCATTTGGCGCAGCATCGCGCGGCGGGCTTGGCAGCCAGCCTTTTGATGCTAGCCGCTGCTTGGCAATGCCTTGCCAGCCATCGAGCGCAAACCGCGCCGCAAGGCCAAAGCGTCAACTGGATCGCCCCCTTGGTCTATGGCCTCGCTGCGGTTGCGCTGATCAGCGTGCCGCGCTTGCTGCGCGCCTTGGGCTGGATTGAAAACAGCGATTGGTTTGAGCTGGGCGGCACTTTTGCTTATTTGATGCAATGCATCTTGATGTACATCGCGATGGTGATGGCTAACAACACGCGCTTGGTGCGGCGCGAGCTGGTCAGCGCGCTCTCGCCTGTTGACCCGCAAACGGGGCTGAATACTTGGCGCCACTGCGCAAGCACGGTAGAGCGCGTGATTCAGCGGCAAAGCGCGGTACAGCATTCGGCCAGTGTGTTGGGCATTCGCGTGGCTAACTATGCCGCCGTGCAAGATGCAGCGGGATTCGCGGCTGCGCAAAATGCGGTCATCGCGCTTGGGTTGCGGCTGCGCGCCATCGCCCAGCCGCTTGACAGCATCGCGCAGATGGGGCCTGCAATTTTGATCTGGGCGATTGATCGGGCGCTCAGCAGTGATGAGCTCACTGCGCTGGCTCAACTTGTTCGCTTGGCAAATGCCAAACCCTATGACGACCTGTCGCTCAGCAAACGAAGCACAGGCAACAGCAACCCCAAAGACAGTGCTCAGAGCCCGGCACAGAGCAACACCAGCAACCTGCAATTGGCCATCGTATGTGCGCTCAATCCGCCGCGCAACGAGAGCGCCGATCTGCTGCTGGATCGCATAGCCGCCGCATTAGAGCTGGGCGGCACTACGGTGCAGCGCAACTTGCAGTTTTTAGATTCAGGCGATTGAGTTGCTTTGCAAGCTGCGTGCGTGTGAAGCGTGTGCAGCGATGGCTTGCAGCAAATGCGCCAGCACCAGCGGGCGCTCTATGCGCAGCACACCTTGCGGCAACGCTTGCGTATGAAGCATGAGTGCAGCGGGCATGAGTGCAGCGCTCATGATCCAAACCGCATCAACCTCGCTGACCAGCTCTTGGCGCACAAGATAAGTCATATCGCTGAGCTGATTGCTGGGCTGCAAACTCAATTCGTCCAAAATCACCAAGCTCACAGGCTGCGCCTCAAGCGACAAGCCCATGCCATGCTGCAAAAATTCTTGCGTGCTGCGCACACTCACGCAGGCGCAAGCGGCTTGCAAGGTGGGCAAAAGCTGGCGGCTGAGTTCAGCATCTTGGCTCAACAACAGCAAATGCACGTCATATTTATCTAAAAGCTGATTCGCCTGAAGCGCGCTGGCTTGCAAAGCGCTGGCCTCGCCCGGTAAGGCTGTTGGTAGCGCCAAATCAAAGCGCGTGCCGCGCCCGGGCGCAGACCATACCCGCAGCTCGCTGCCCATGGCGCGGGCATAGCGCTGCGCAATAGAGCTGCCTAGCCCGTAGTTGCCCGATGGTTTGCTGGCATCATCCGCTGGCTTGCTGGCATCATTTGCCGGCTTACGCTGCGTCACGGGTGCGCCTTGAGACAGCTGCGCGAGCTGCTGCGCAGACATGCCCACACCATCGTCCCACACGCTCACATGCACGCGCCCGTGGATTTGCCGCGCGGTGATCAAGATGCGCTGCGCTTTGGCATGTTGCAATGCGTTGCCTACCAGATTGAGCAACACCCGCGTGATCCAAGGCGCATGGCCGATCACCAAATCATCACGGCAGCGCACGCGAATGGCAGCCGCTTGCAGCTCGGCATCGCCCATCGGATGCAAGGCAAACTGCGCTCGCACGGCTTGCAAGAGCGGGCGTAGCGCCAGCGCGCTCATGGCAGGTGGCGCGGCTTGGCTGTCCAGCTCGGTGAGATCAAGCATGCTCTGGATCATGCGATTGAGCTCATCGGAGGCGCGCAACGCGGCATCTAAATGCAGCGCGGTATCCGGCTCGTGCGTTAAGGCGCGTGCAGTAGAAATCGACAAGCTTGAAGCCATGGTGGGCTGGCGCAGATCGTGGCAAGCTTGGGCAAGGGAGGCGAAGCTGAGCCGGCTTGTATCCCATGCGTGCGCATGGGCAGCGCTTGGCAAAAGCGCGGATGGATTTGCACGCGCATCGTGTGCGGCGTTGGTATCTGCACGCGCATCGCGTGCAGTGTTGAGATTTGCAGGCGCGTCGATGCATTTGCCGGAAAAGTCTGGAGCGCTTAGCGTTTCAGCCTGACGCGGCCACACTCGCTCTAAAAGCAGACCCGCCACGCTCACACTCAGCAGGCCCACCGCCCACACATCATGACCCGGCACGCCATAGGCCAACAATGCCAGACCCACGAGCGCAGACAGCCAAAGGAGCGCGAAAATGAGTCTGGATGGCAAAGAACGACAATTCACAGCCCCAGTGTAGGCGCAACTAGGCCGCAAAAACACCCGGGCAAACTGCTCAGGTGATGGACTTTAGTTGTAGGCTGCCCCGCGCACATAGAGCGTACAAGAGCCACCCAGAACACATGCCAGCCAACCAGAAAAGGATCTAGGGCACCACAGAATGCGAGCCCAAGCCGCTCGAATTATTCAGCACAGGCGCAGGCGCTGCCTCCCATTGATCGGCGAC
>JAYUSD010000104.1:0-9433 GCA_043755865.1 Variovorax sp.
CGGGCGACGCCGTATTTTATGCAATTATTGCTTCAAGCCGGCATACACATTGCGTGAGCAGCTACTAAATTCATAGCGTATGAAAAATTCTTCTCGAATCATCTCAGTCTTGATCCTGAGCGCTGGATTCGCTTCACAACATGCGATGGCTCACGACGCGGCCTTGCACGGCAAGCCTGCTGATCAAACCGCTCAAGCCACACAGCTCGCGCCCAATCGTTTGCCCACATCACGCTTACCACTCGGCGACGGAAAAATCAGCGCCACGCCGCGCCAAGGCTATGTGATGGCCTGCCGGAGCAATTTTCCCGGTGGTGGAGGCGCGCATCGCGTGGGCGAGTGGATCGACAAAACTGCTGGCACTTGGGACCCTGCAGGCAAACCGCAAGTGGAGGGCAGTGTGAATTGGCCGAATGCTGCGATCACTGTCACTCGCGAAGGCAATGAGCGCGTGGTGCGCGCTAATAATTTGCCGACGCATCCATCAGGTCGATTCCCAATCCGCCCCGGTTCAAGAGCTTTTGAATACGACCGCAACCCCAACGGCATCAAAGAGCAAACGGTGCTGCTTCGTTTGCCCGCAGAGCCACAGGCAGCAGCACAACCCGGCTGCGTACCCATGGGCATGATCGGCTTCGCGCTCAGCGGTGTCGCCATCTTCAACGCCTTCGACCTCGCAGGCCGAGACGCACCCGCCTACGAAATTCAAGATGCCTGCAACGGCCACCCCGAGCGCACCGGGCAATATCACTATCACGATTGGTCTCCTTGCCTTGCTAAAGACGCCAGCGGTAAAGCCTATGCGCATGACGAGCCTGTCGGCTGGATGCTAGATGGCTATCCCATCCTCGCTCCTGTAGGTGAAGGTGGCAAACCCATCACCAACGCCGATCTCGACGAGTGCCACGGCAAAGTCGGCAATGTGCGCGTCGATGGGCGGGTTTTGCAGATGTACCACTACCGCTTCACCATGGAGTATCCGTACACCATAGGCTGCTTCAAGGGAAATCGAGTAAACTAGTCATCGAACTAGTCATTTGGAGCTTGATCATGCATACATGGCCTGTACAAGACGCGAAAGCGCGTTTCAGTGAATTTTTAGATGCCTGCCTCGCGACAGGGCCGCAGATGGTCACGCGGCGTGGCGCGGAGGCTGCGGTGCTCGTTCCGTTGGCGCAGTGGCAGAGGCTGCAATCCGCTGCGAAACCAACGCTGAAAGATTTGCTATTGTCTAACGAAGGGCGCGGCAGTTTGAATATTCCTGCTCGCGGGAAAGCTCGCCGCAGAGCAGTGGCCGGCATTTGAAGAGTTGTACTTTTGTATTTACTCGATACGAATGTGATCTCTGAGCTGCGCAAGCCAAAACCGCATGGCGGCGTGTTGGCTTGGCTGCAAAGCTGCTCCGATGAGGAACTGTATCTCAGCGCTGTGACGTTGGGCGAGATACAAGCTGGCATTGAAATCACCAGAGAGCAAGACGCAATCAATGCGGCTGAGATCGAGTCGTGGCTTGCCAAATTGGAAGAGAGCTACAACGTCCTTGCGATGGATGGCTCCGTCTTCCGCATGTGGGCTAAGCTGATGTATCGCCGATCTGATACTTTGTATGAAGATGCCATGATTGCTGCTACAGCGAAAGTTCATTCGCTCACGGTGGTCACGCGCAATGTGGCGGATTTCAAATCATTTGGCGTTGAGTTGCTCAATCCGTTCAAGCAAGCCACTGCTTAACAGCGCTACGGCCTAGATTTTAAGTAAAAACGGCTGCTAGCCGGCATAGAATGTGCGCAGACAGCTATAAAAATGATAGCTTCTCAACGATTGATCTAACGCCGAGACCGTTTCGCATTCTTCTTCGCAGCTTTTTTTACGGCTGCTTTCAATGAAGCAATGGGTGACAAATTGCGCTGCGTTCGCTCAGCGGCTGATCGTTTGCTGGTTTTTGCAGCAGTCTTAGCGCCTTTTCTTGCTGGGCGGCCAGTAGCTCGGTCGTCTGCATCGAGGCGCACGTAGCCGCCGGGCACAGCGGGCTGGCCACCTTGCGCGGGGCTGCCGCCGACTCGCATGACTTCGCCTTCGCGAACCAAGCGGAAATCGATCTTTCGGCCATCGAGATCGACTCTGCCGACTTGTACTCTCACGCGCGAACCGAGTGCATAGCGGATGCCTGTACGCTCGCCTCTGAGCTCTTGCTTGACTTCATCGAAGCGGAAATATTCGCCGCCGAGCTCGGTGATGTGGATCAAGCCTTCAACGTACATTGCGTCCAATGTGACAAACAAACCAAAGCTCGTGGCAGATGTGACTGTGCCAGCGTATTCCTCGCCCAAATGCTCTTTCATGTATTTGCATTTGAGCCACGCTTCCACATCTTTGCTGGCTTCATCAGCGCGGCGCTCGTTGGCGCTGCAATGCAGGCCGGCGGCTTCCCAGGCGGTTTGCTCGGCGCTGTTCTTTTTATTTGCCGGCTCTTTGGCTTCTTTGCCGCTGCGCTTTTCGAAATCAGTGGTTTTCTTCTTGCGAGATGCCAAGCGCTTTTTGAATTGCTCGACGGCTTCGCCGGGCGTGGGCAGAGTGGGCAATTTATAAGTCGTCTTCGCCAAAATCGATTTGATCACGCGATGCACAAGCAAGTCGGGATAGCGGCGAATCGGCGAGGTGAAATGCGTGTAGGCCTCGTAAGCCAAGCCGAAGTGGCCACTGTTAAACGGCGTGTAAATCGCTTGGCTCATCGAGCGCAGCAGCATCGTGTGGATTTGCGCGGCTTCGGGGCGATCTTTGGTGGCCACGGAAATTGCTTGGAATTCTGCAGGCGTTGGATCGTCGCTCAGGCTCGCGTTGATGCCCATGCCGCGCAGATATTGCCGCAGCACTTCTTTCTTCTCAGCAGTCGGGCCTTCATGCACGCGGAAGAGGCCGGTCTTTTTCGCATTCATGATGAAATCTGCTGAGCAGACGTTGGCCGCCAGCATGGCTTCTTCGATCAGCTTGTGCGCTTCGTTGCGCGTGCGCGGTACGATTTTCTCAATGCGCCCGGATTCATCGCAAACGATTTGCGTCTCGACTGTTTCTAAATCAATCGCGCCGCGCTTGCCGCGAGAAGAGAGCAAGGCGCGATACACATCCGACAAGTTCATCAAATGCGGCACGCTATCAAAGCCGCTTGCTTTCCGCTTCTTCGCTTCCGTGCCACTCGTGTTAGCCAAAATCGCCGCCACTTCGGTATACGTAAACCGCGCGTGGCTGAACATCACCGCTGGATAAAACTGATACGCATGCACATCGCCTTGCGCAGTCACCAGCATGTCGCAAACCATGCACAAGCGCTCCACGCTTGGATTGAGCGAGCAGAGGCCATTCGATAACTTTTCGGGAAGCATCGGAATCACGCGGCGCGGGAAATACACGCTGGTGGCTCTGTCGTAGGCATCCACATCAATCGGCGCGCCAGTTTGCACATAATTCGACACATCGGCAATAGCAACCAACAAGCGCCAGCCTTTGCCTCGCCCTACCTTAGCCGGCTCGCAATACACCGCATCGTCAAAATCTCGCGCATCTTCGCCATCAATGGTGACGAGCTCAACATCCGTCAAATCCACGCGGCCTTTTTTATCGGCAGGGCGCACCTTATCCGGCAGCTTGCGCGCTTCATCGAGCGTGGCATCCGAGAACACATGCGGCACGCTGTATTTGCGCACCGCGATTTCAATCTCCATGCCCGGATCATCCATCTCGCCAAGCACTTCCGTGACGCGGCCCACCGGCTGGCCATGCAGCGAAGGCAACTCCGTGAGCTGCACCACGACCACTTGCCCCGTCTTAGCATTGCCTGTGCCGCTCTTGGGGATGAGCACATCTTGCCCGTAGCGCTTGTCTTCAGGGGCAACCAGCCACACACCGCCTTCTTGCAGCAAGCGGCCAATGATGGGGCCTTTGGGGCGCTCCAAAATTTCTGTGACTCTGCCTTCAGGTCGGCCTCTGCGATCTTGCCGCACCACGCGTACTTTCACATGATCTTTGTGAAGCACGGCGCGCATTTCATTGGGCGAGAGATAAATATCGCCTTCGCCATCGTCGCGCTGCACGAAGCCATGGCCATCGCGATGGCCTTGCACTGTGCCTTCTATTTCTTCGGAGACGGAGGCTGTAGACGAGCTGTTTGCAGCGCCAAGAGATACGATTTGAGAGTGAGCTTTGATATACAATCCAATCTTCTGAAAATAGCCCAGATGGCGGAATTGGTAGACGCACTAGTTTCAGGTACTAGCGAGTAACATCGTGGAGGTTCGAGTCCTCTTCTGGGCACCAAATCCGAGATATTGCGGGTTTAAAACGATCATAGCCAGCTTTGCTGGCTTTTTTGTGGCCGCATGGATTTTGGGCGTATTTTTAAAAATGCCATTGGCTCTCTCAAAATGCACGGTATGGCAAGAAATATTGCAATTTATTGCTCATAGCTCAGGTGCAAGAGGGGCGCTTTTGCGATTAAAAAAATTCACTTGATCGCCAGCGATGGCAGGCGTAACGTAGCAATTGTCAGACTTGCTCTGACAATCTTCTACAAGCAATTCGTTGGTTGTAGCGATCCGCAGGCAATTCCTTGCCTGCTCTGCTGGCCGGACACCAAGCTCCGCGCTCAGCAACCCAAGGTGGCATGCAGCTTTGCTGAGCCACCGGGCCCGGTAGAAATTTGGGTTTCAGACCTGGTTTCTCCGGGCTTTCTTTTTTTTGGGCGTTCATTGCATCACGTCTAAGTGCGTAAAGGCTTGCCATCGCCGCATTCGCACCACATCAGCCAAAGTCCGCCAAACCATCCACCCCATCATTCGCTACGAATTTAATAGCAATCCACGCAATCAATACGCCGGCTAACTGCCATTTTGTGCCAAATTTGAGGAACTTCGCATGTACTTTACATTCCAATGACCAGCGCGGTGTCGGCGCAAGGGCTACCATAGGCGTTAGAGCTCTGTTACACCACGGGCTTTGTCTGGAAAACTTTTTATGAAAACCACTCACTTTCTTGCTTTGAGCGGCCTCGCCACAGTAGCGTGTGCTCTATCTGGCGCGGCTTTGGCGCAGGAGCAGGGGCGCGTGATCTCCACCACACCTGTGATCACACAAGTAGCTGTGCCGCGCCAAGTGTGCAGCAATGAGCAAGTCGTCACGCAATCTCAGCAAAAATCAGGGGCGGGTGCAGTGATCGGCGGCGTGGCAGGTGGCGTCATTGGCAATGCGGCGGGGCAAGGCAATGGCCGCGCTGCCATGACGATGATTGGCATCGTGGGAGGCGCAATTTTGGGCGACAAGCTTGAAGGCAACAACGCGCAAGCGAGTTCGCAAAACGTGCAGCGCTGCACCACGCAAACCTTCTATGAAAACCGCCCCACGGCTTATAACGTGGTGTATGAGTTCAATGGCAAGCAGTATTCTGTGCAGTTGCCGCAAGACCCCGGCCCATTTGTGAGCCTGCAAGTCACGCCAGTGGGCGGTGCAACTCAACCTGCGCCCATTCAACCAGCGCCCGTGATCGTGCGACCTGTGACGCAAGCGCCAATCTACACACAGCCTATCTATACCCAGCCTGTGATCGTCGAGAGTTCCACCGTTTATGTACAACAACCGCAAGTGGTCTATGTACGGCCGGCGCCGGTGTATCAAGTTGCACCAACGTACTACTACCCGCGCCCACATGCACATTCTCACTTGCATCCTCACTTGCAGCCACAGCATTTGGCTTACCCCCAGCGCCCACACCATCAGCCACACCACGGGCATCGCAACGTGGTGAGTATTGGCTACAGCGGGTACTTGCGCTGATTTAACTGGCCTTTCGCACCGAGCCCCTAGATTCAAATCTAAGGGCTTTTTTTCATGGAAATTTGATCAGCTTTTCCGTCCGGGCAAGCTAGAATCAAATGCACATGAGTTACCTCGTCTTAGCCCGCAAATACCGCCCCAAGAGCTTCACTGAGATGGTGGGCCAAGAGCACGTGGTGCAGGCACTGACGAATGCGCTCACGCAGCAGCGGCTGCATCATGCTTATCTTTTTACTGGCACACGCGGCGTGGGCAAAACCACCGTTTCCCGCATCCTAGCCAAATCGCTCAATTGCATCGGCACCGACGGGCAGGGCGGCATCACGGCGCAGCCTTGTGGCGTATGCGATATGTGCCGCGCCATTGATGCGGGGCGCTTTATTGACTACACCGAGCTGGATGCCGCCTCGAATCGCGGCGTAGACGAAGTGCAAAGCCTGCTTGAGCAAGCTGTGTACAAACCCGTGCAAGGGCGCTTTAAGGTCTTCATGATTGATGAAGTCCACATGCTCACCAACACAGCATTCAATGCCATGCTGAAAACATTGGAAGAGCCGCCCGAGTATTTGAAATTTGTACTCGCCACCACCGATCCGCAAAAAGTCCCCGTGACCGTGCTCTCGCGCTGCTTGCAATTTTCGCTGCGCCCGATGGCGCCAGAGACGGTGCATGCGCACTTGGGAAAAGTACTCGCCGAGGAAAATGTGCAAGCCGAAGATGGCGCATTGCGCTTGATCGCGCGCGGTGCTCGCGGCTCCATGCGCGATGCGTTGTCGCTCACCGACCAAGCAATTGCATTTGGCGCGGGAGCCTTAAGCGAAGCCAATGTGCGCCTCATGCTCGGCGCGGTGGATCGCACCTATGTGTTTCGCTTGATCGAAGCGCTGGCTATCGGAGATGGCAAGGCCGTCTTTGAGATCGCCAATACGCTGCGCGACAATGGCCTAAGCGCCGCTTCCACTTTGGAAGATATGGCCAGCATCTTGCAACGCATGGCCGTGTGCCAAAACGTACCCCATTCGCATGACAGCCAAGACAGCGAAGCCGTGGAAATTGATCGCTTGGCTGGCCTGATGCCAGCCGATGAGACTCAGCTCCTCTATCAAATCGCCATCCACGGGCGCGGTGAGCTTGGGCTAGCACCCGATGAATACACCGGGCTCACCATGAGTTTGCTGCGTTTGCTGGCATTCAAACCCAAGGGCTTTCGCCCAGCGAATCTGGCAAGTGCTTCATCAGCCGCTGCCCAAGCAGCAGAGGCTGAAAAAAAAAGCCTGAAGACTGAGGGCGGGGTTTCTCACGAGCCGCCTTCTGCTTTGCCTGCTGGAGCAGTCGCATCGGCAGCCACATCAGCAAGCTGCCTTTTCAGCAACCGATGCAAATTCCAGCTGATCCCTCTGTGCAACCACATGCAGCGCCAGAGCCTGCAAAACCAGTTTTTTCACCGAATTTAGAGCAAAAACAGCCTATCGCCGGCATAGAATCTGCGCAGAGTGCTACTGAATTAATAGCAATCAATCCGTCTACCAATCTTGCGTCGCTGGCTGCACCTCGTGCTGTTGAGCCGCTTTCTGCGCAAATGCCATCACAGCCGGCTGTTGCTCCAGTTGCTCCAGTTGCCCCAGTTGCCCCAGTTGCCCCAGTTGTCTCTCTCGCCCCTACTGCTTCAGCCGTGCCTGTATCCAACCTCGTGGCCGTGCCGATCCGTGAGCAGGGCGCGGGCAGTGCGCGGCTTGATTCACGCATCGCCGCCGTGGAGCCTGATGCGCATCATGACGCTTGGGTGCAGCTCGTGCAGCAGCTCTTGGATGCGCAGGCAGTGCAGGGCTTGGTGCAGCAGCTCGCGGTGCAAAGCCAGTGCGTGGAAAAGGGCGCTTCGCACCTCACGCTGCGCATCAGCCAGCCCAGCCTGAAGAGCGACAGCACACGAGATGAGCTGCAAAATGCGTTGTCCGCCATCGGGCGCGCTGAGGCGCTGGTGATCGAGGTGGGCCCCGTGCAAGATTCATGGGCCAAGCGCAACATCGCAAAATTGGAAGCCCGTCAAAAACAAGCCGAAGCCTTGATCACGCAAGACCCGTGGGTACAAGAGCTGGTAGCGCAATGGGGTGCGAAAATCGTGCCTGGATCGATCAAAGCAGTGTAAATTGGCCGCTGTTATTTCATCAATATCGAATCAATTTCAAAGCAACTCAATTTCAAAAAGGAAACATATGTTTAACAAAGGACAACTTGCAGGCCTGATGAAGCAAGCCCAAGCCATGCAAGACAACATGAAAAAGGCCCAAGATGAGTTGGGCAACATCGAAGTCACCGGCGAATCCGGCGCGGGGTTGGTCAAAGTCACGATGACCTGCAAACACGATGTCAAGCGCGTAGAAATTGATCCTTCGCTGCTTGCAGACGACAAAGACATGCTGGAAGATCTGGTGGCGGCCGCATTCAATGCGGCTGTGCGCAAAGCGGAAGAGACTTCTCAGGAAAAGATGGGCAAGCTCAGTTCAGGCATGCAATTGCCGCCGGGGATGAAGCTGCCGTTTTAAGGATTCGAATACCAAATACCGGACGCGAAAGGCGCGAAGGTGACGCGAAAGACGCGAAAAGAAGACAAAAGTGGGATACGGCGATCAGAGATCCCCATGGAAATCCAAGATTATTTTTTGAATTCAGTGTCTTCATTTTTCTTTCTCTTTTTTTCGCGTCTTTCGCGTCACCTTCGCGCCTTTCGCGTCCGGATGTTTTTCTCCTACAGCATCCAAACACATGCAAGACATCCACAACTTAAGCTCTTTGATTGAAGCGCTTCGCCGCTTGCCTGGCGTGGGGGCGAAATCTGCGGCTCGGATGGCTTATCACTTGATGCAGCATGACCGTGAGGGCGCTGTCATGCTGTCTCGTGCGTTGGAAAGCGCAGTCAAAGCCGTCAAGCACTGTGAGCGTTGCCATACCTTCACTGAAAACGCGGTCTGCAACACCTGCCTAGATACCAGCCGCGATGCTACTCTGCTTTGCGTGGTCGAGACGCCCGCCGATCAAGCCGCACTGGAGCGCACGGGCGCTTACAAAGGCTATTATTTTGTGCTCATGGGCAAGATTTCGCCGCTCGATGGCGTGGGGCCAAAAGAGATTGGCGCGCAAAAGCTGCTTGATCGCGCCGCAGAGCCCGAGGTGCAAGAAGTGATCTTGGCGACCAATTTCACAGCGGAAGGCGAAGCCACCTCGCACATCATTGGCACCATGCTGAAAAACCGAGGTCTGACAGTCACGCGCCTGTCGCGCGGTGTGCCGATTGGCAGCGAGCTCGAATACGTCGATCTTGGCACGATTGCCCATGCGCTGGAAGATCGCCGCTGAAGGCGCACTCCAGTATCTACATATTGCCCTTTCTCTCTTTTTAAAGCCATAACGGCTTGTTGCCGGCATAGAATATACGCGAAGTGCTCATTTATTCATAGCGTACAATATTTTAATCTTTGTTTCCCCCAGCGCTTTTGGAGCTTTTAACATGACCTACCGTTTCACTGTCGCTTACTGGATTTTGCTCTTCGCTGCGATGCTGCCGATCGCGTGCGCTGGCCTTGCAAAATGGGGCATGTTTAACAAAAGCCGC
>JAYUSD010000105.1:0-23450 GCA_043755865.1 Variovorax sp.
AGCGTGAGGCCGAGGATGCCGCCCCAGTCTTGGACGACTAGGATGATGTTTTGCAAATCCATGCGCTCGACGAATTCGAGCAAGCATTGGCGATGCCAACTAAAAGTGTGAAAGCTGTCTTTTTTGGGCTTATCGCTGCGGCCAAAGCCGATCATGTCGGGCGCAATCACCCTTGCGCCGCTGGCTGTGAAAATGGGGGTCATCTTGCGATAGAGGTAGCTCCATGCGGGGTTGCCGTGGAGGCATAGGTAGGTCGTCTGTGCGTCTTTGCTTCCTTCATCGAGATAGTGCATGCGGAGGCCATTTAAGGCTGGCATATCGCTGATGTAATTTGACTTGAAATCGTAGCCGGGGAGATTTTCGAAGCAATGCTCGGGTGTGCGCAGGGCATCTGGGCGCAGCGGGTGGCTCATAGCATGATCACGCTGCTGATCCAAGCGTTTTTTAGAGAAGAATTCTTGCAATAATTGGCTGCTAACCGGCATATAACCTGCGCAGAGTGCTCCTAATTCAGTAGTAGATTGCAATTGCGTTTGGTGATTGAGTGGTGTGTCAAACAGATTGACTACTGAGCCTGCAGCGCCGGTTTTGGGCTCTGGCGCAGCATAGATAACGCGGCGAATGCGGGAATGCAAAATCGCACCCACGCACATCGCGCAGGGCTCCAGCGTCACGTATAAATCGCAGCCATCGAGGCGGTAGTTGCCCAGCTTTTGTGCGGCTGCTCGCAAGGCGTTGATTTCCGCATGCGCTGTGGGGTCATGCGAGCCAATCGGCGAGTTACGCCCTAGCCCGATCACCTGCCCATCCTTCACCACCACAGCGCCCACGGGCACTTCGCCCGCAGCGGCAGCATCCCGAGCCTGCTGCAATGCGATTTCAAGGAACTGTGCGTCTAAAGTGGTGTCCATAGGCAAACAGTTTAAAGTAAGCCTATGAAGAAAATAATCTCTTGTTTTTTAGCCGCCGCCAGCCTTTTTACCGCCTCCTTTGTCATCGCACAAACAGCCTCTGCGCCATCCAACGCCACATTAAGCTTCGTGCGCGAGCTTGGCGATGTGCGCGAGTACAGTTTGCCCAATGGCTTGCAAGTGCTGTTGCTGAAAGACACACAGCGCCCGGCGATGAGCGTGAACATCACCTATCGCGTCGGCTCCCGGCATGAAGGCTTAGGCGAGTATGGCTCGGCGCATTTGCTCGAGCACATGCTCTTCAAGCCCGTGGGCGCTGGCGCAACGCCGAAGTACAAAGATTCTAAAACCGATATGCAAGCGCTCGGCATGCGCTGGAATGGCACCACCAGCTATGACCGCACGAATTATTTTGCCAACTTCGTCACCGGCGACGGCAAGCAAACTGAGCGGATTGATTACATGATTGGCTGGCTCGCCGCCATGATGACGCAGGCGCGTTTCACGCCAGAAGATTTGAAGAGCGAGATGACTGTGGTGCGCAACGAATTCGAGCGCGGAGACAACGAAGCCGGCCGCATTCTGGGCGACCGCATGCGCAGCGCCGCCTACACCACACATGGCTATGGCCACCCCGTGATTGGCACGCGCGCTGATATTGAAAACGTGCCGCATGCAAGGCTCTTTGAGTTTTACAAACTACATTACCGGCCAGACAATGCGACGCTCATCATCGCGGGCGATTTCAATCCTGATGAAGTCAAAGTGCGCATCGCACGAGAATTCGGCAGCATTGCCAAGCCTGCTACAGCCCTGCCTCAAACGTATAGCAACGAGCCGCCGCAAGAAGGCGAAAAGCAAGTGATTCTGCGCCGCACAGGCGGCCTCGCCAGCGCTGCAGTGGCCTACCACGGCCCAGCTGGCCCCGCGCGCGAGGCCATCGCCGCCACGCTGCTGGCCACCACGATTGGACAAGAAGGCGGGCCGCTGGCCAAAGCGCTCACCTTGAAACAACTCGCCGTCACCGAATGGGCTTACTACCGAGGCCAGCGCGAGCCTTCGCAAATTTGGGGCGGCATTGGCTTGCCTGAGCGCGCTGCTACTGACACCGATGCGCAGTACGAGATTAAAGCGCTATCGTCGGCAGCAGCTTTAGCCAAAGTCATGGAGGTGTATCGCCCCACAGCAGCGGAGCTGGAGATCGCTCGCGGCAGCATTCAAGCGGGGCAGCGCGCGATGTTTCGTAATAGCGAAGCGATGGCCTATTCTCTCAGCGAAGCAGTAGCTGGCGGAGACTGGCGGCTGCTCTGGATGCAACGCGATTTGCTTGCGCAAATCACGCTTGATGAAGTGCACAAAATTGCCACTACTTATCTCTTGCCCAACAATCGCACCAGCGGCCTTTTCTTGCCAGTCGCTGTAGGCAGCACGCAAGCCAAAGCGCCGCTCACACTCGCGCCCAGCGCAGCCAGCATGGAGCAGCTCATCGTAAGCGCTATCAATACAGTAGCGCCTCGTGCAGATTCTATGCCGGCTAGTGCCTCAAAAGACTCCCAAAACAAAGATCTACCCATCATCCCGGTGAAGAAAGACGCCACGAGCTTCACCATCACGCATGAAGCCATGGCCAAGCATTCGCAAACAGGCCGGCTCACCGTCAACGGTCAGCCCGGCTTAAAACTCGCCGTGATGACGCGGCAAAGCAAAGATGATCGCGTGCAAGGCACACTGCGCCTGCGCTGGGGCACGCTGGATTCGGTCAACGGCTCATCGGTATTAGCTTCCATGCTGGGCGCGAATATTCCTGATGGCATGGCGGCATCGGGCAGCTCTCCAACGATGGATGCGCAGCAAATCCAAGCGCATTTGCAAAAGCTAGACTGCAGTATTCGATTCTCAAGCGGCGCTGGTGTCCTGTCGGCTAGCCTCGAGTTTCCTGCGCAAAACGCTGCTGCCGTGCTGAGCTTTTTAAACGATCTTCTGCGCCGCCCGTCTTTCGACAACGCCGTGTTTGAGCGCAATCAACGCGCCATGATCGCCGCTTACCAACCCATCAAAAGCAACCCCAACAACGTCGCCGGCAACTTTCTGGAGCGCAACCACCGTATGCAATACAAAGCAGGCGATCCACGCGAAGTGCGATTGATTGAAGAAACCGAGCGCCAAACCCGCGAAGCCAACGCCGCGCAACTCAAAGCCTATTGGCAGCGCTTCGCAGGCGCACAACATGGCGAATTTGTGCTCTCCGGCCCGCTTGAGCTCAGCGCGATTCAACCTATGCTGCAAAACCTCTGGGGCGATTGGGCGAGCAGCGAGCCGCACACGCGCTGGGTATCAGAACATTCTGTGCCGACGGGCGATGCATTCAGCAAGCTGCAAGTTGCAGAGAAAGCGAATGCAACATACACCGCCCGCATCGCCTTCCCGCTCGATCAGCGTCATCCAGATTTCGCGCCACTTCTCGCTGGCATGGAAATGATGTCTCGCCTCGGCCTCTTCCAGCGCGTGCGTGAGCAAGATGGCATTTCTTATGGCGTCTCTTCATCCCTTGATGCACCGTGGGATGGCAATGCCGCAAGTATCAATATCAACGCCAGCTTCGCCCCGCAAAATCTAGACCGCCTGCGCGCTGCCATCAAAGAAGTTCTGCAGCAAACGCGCGAGAAAGGCTACAGTTTTATCGAAGTCGGCTTTGCAAAATCTGCTATCGCAGCACGCCGTAAAGACCGCCTCACGCAGCCCGCGAACGCGATTGACACGATAGCTTTTAATTTGCGTGAGGATCGTGCGCTGGATGCAAACAAGGAATTTGATGAGCGCTATGAGAAACTGGATGCTGCGGCTGTGAATGCGGCATTGAAGAAATATTTGGATGTGGCGCTGCTACGAGAGGTAGTAGCTGGGACATTCTGAATACGGAGTGTTTGACTAAGACTCTTATCTTTAACAAACATTGAACACGGAAGTCACGGAAATTTTCACGGAAGGCACAGAAAAGTTCCGTGCCTTCCGTGCTCTTTTGTGTCTTCCGTGTTCGTTACTTTGGCCTACAAAAGATTTTTCTTTAAAGCCGCTGAAGCAACCAAGAGTTTCGTATAAGCTTGCCTAGGCGAGTTGAGCACTTCATCCACACTGCCCTGCTCAACGACCAGACCATCTTTCATCACCAACACCTCATGCGCCATCGCGCGGATCACGTCGACATCGTGCGTGATGATGAGATAAGTCAAGCCGCGCTCACGCTGTAATTTCTGAAGCAAGGAAAGCACCTGCTGCTGAATCGTCACATCTAACGCACTCGTGGGCTCGTCCAAAATCATCGTTTGCGGATTCACGATGAGCACCCTTGCAATCGCAATACGCTGCCTCTGCCCGCCTGAGAATTCATGCGGATAGCGTTGCAGCAAGTTGGGGAATTGCACTTCATCCAATCCCACTTCGTTGAGCGCCGCAAGCACGCGCACTTGCCGCTGCGCTGCATCGAGAGCAGGCTCATGAATGCGCAAACCCTCACCCACGATCTCTTCGACCGTCATGCGCGGCGAGAGCGATGAATACGGATCCTGAAAGACCACTTGCAGCAATTGGCGTAGCGCCGTATCAAATTTCATAGATGCTATATTATTCATAGCACTCTGCGCAGATTCTATGCTGGCTACATGCTCTTTTCTCTTAAAAAACACCTGTCCCTGCGTGCTAGCCGCCGGCAGCAAGCCCAGAAGCGCCATAGCCAGCGTCGATTTGCCTGAACCTGATTCGCCGATGATGCCCAGCGTATGACCACGCTTCAAATTTAAAGCCGCTTCGTGCACCGCGATGAACTCACCTTTTTTAAACCAGCCTTTGATGCCAGCAAGCGGCTTGGGGTAAGTGATGCGCAAATTTTTGCCTTGAATCATGGGCTCAGCATTTGCATCAGCAGGCAACACATCGCGCATCGGCTTGCTCGCCAGCAAACGCTGCGTGTAAGCATGCTGCGGATTGACAAATACCTCACTCACCACGCCTTGCTCTACCAAATACCCGCGCTCCATCACAGCGATGCGATCAGCAAACTTGCGCACCATATTCAGATCGTGCGTGATGAGCAAGACAGACATATTGCGCGTTTTTTGCAGCTCGCCAATGAGATTCAAGATTTGGCTGCGAAGCGTCACATCTAGCGCCGTGGTCGGCTCATCGGCCAGCAGCAACTTTGGCGAGCAAGACAGCGCCATCGCAATCATCGCCCGCTGCCGCTGCCCGCCCGAGAGTTGATGCGGAAACTGCGCAGCACGGCGTTCGGGTTCGGGAATGCCCACTTCGATCAACAGCGCAATCGCTTTTTTGTGCGCCTCTTGCTTGCTCACCGCTTTTTTCAGTTCAACGATCTCCGCAATCTGCCGCCCAATCGTCATCAAAGGATTGAGCGCCGTCATCGGCTCTTGAAAGATCATCGCAATATCGTCGCCGCGCAGCCCTTCTAGCTCTTGCTCTGAAATTGTGAGCGTATCGCGCCCGTCGAACAAAGCTTTCCCACTGATTTTTGCATTGAGTGCAAGCCTCAGCAGGCTCAGCGCTGTGACGGATTTACCAGAGCCAGATTCGCCAACGAGCGCGAGCTTTTCACCCGCGTTGATCGAAAAGTTGATGCCCTTGACAACTTCTTTGCCACCGAAGGAAACTCTCAAATCTTTCACATCAAGCAAAGCGCTCATGCGCGGCGACGAGCCGCCTCTAGCCGCGCGCTCCCCCTCGGGGGGCAGCGCACCCTGCGTAGCAGGGAGCGTGGGGGCACTCATGTTTCCGCCTTCCGAGGATCTAGCGCATCGCGCAAAGCATCACCCATGAAAGTCAACAGCAGCAATGTACTCACCAGCACGGCAAACGTCGCCAAGCTGATCCACCAAGCATCAATGCTGTTTTTGCCAATCGCCAGCATCTCACCCAGCGATGGCGTGCCCGGCGGCACACCGAGGCCGAGAAAATCAAGCGAAGTCAGCGCCAAAATCGCGCCGCTCATGCGAAACGGCAAAAACGTGATTACCGGCGTCAAGCTATTAGGCAGTACATGCCGCGAAATGATCTGCCAATGGCTCGCTCCCAGCGCCCGTGCCGCGCGCACGTAATCCATCTGCCGATTGCGCAAAAATTCTGCACGCACGTAATCAGACAGCCCCATCCAGCCAAACAAGCTCAGCAATACCACGAGCAAGATCACGCTGGGCTCAAACACTGCCGCAAAAATGATCAACAAATACAGCTCAGGCATCGAGCCCCAGATTTCAATGAAACGCTGGAAGAAAAGATCTGTCTTTCCCGCAAAATAGCCTTGAATCGCGCCTGTAATGATGCCAAGCAACACGCCAATCACTGTGAGCGCCAACGCAAACAAAATGCTCACGCGAAAGCCGTAGAGCAATCGCGCCGCTACATCTCGGCCACGATCATCCGTGCCCAGCCAGTTATCGAGCGAGGGCGGCGCGGGATTCGGTGCTTTGGAGTAGTAATTGAGCGTGCTGTGGTGATACGGATTGATCGGCATCAGCGCGAAGTTGCCATTTTTCGCAAATTGCTCTTTGACAAACGGATCGAGAAAATCTGCGTTGGTCTGGAAATCGCCACCCACCTTCGTTTCGGGCACGTTTTGCACCATCGGAAAGAGCCACTGGCCGTTGTAGCGCGCAATCAGCGGTTTGTCATTCGAGATGATCTCCGCGATAAAGCTCAAGGCAACCAAGATCACCAGAGCAATCAAGCTCCAATAGCCCAAACGATTGCGCTTGAAGCGCAGCCAAGCGCGTTTTGACGGGGAAACGCTCTGCGTTCGGGCTGAGCTTGTCGAAGCCACAGCGCCGCCTTCGACAAGCTCAGGCCGAACGGATGAGGTGGTCATCGTCATTCGAACTTCACCCTTGGATCAATGAGGACGTAACTCAAATCAGAAATCAACTTTGTCACCAATCCAATCAACGTAAACAAATACAGCGTGCCCAGCACCACCGGATAATCCCGCCGGATCACCGCTTCATAGCCCAGCAGCCCCAAACCGTCGAGCGAAAAAAGCGTCTCAATCAACAGCGCTCCCGCAAAAAAAGCACCAATAAAAGCCCCCGGAATCCCCGCCACGATTTGCAGCATCGCGTTGCGAAACACATGGCCATAGAGCACGCGCCGCTCAGGCAGCCCTTTGGCTCGTGCCGTGATCACGTATTGCTTGCGAATCTCTTCCAAAAATGAATTCTTAGTTAGCATCGTGACGGTTGCAAAGCTGCCAATCACCATCGCCGTGACAGGCATGGCGATATGCCAAAGATAGTCTGTAATCTTCGCGCCAAGAGAAAGCGTTTCCCAGTTGCTTGATGTGATGCCCCGCAGCGGAAACCACTGCAACTGCCCGCCAAACATCACCAGCAAAAACACACCCAGCACGAAGCCCGGAATCGCGTAGCCAACGAGAACGATCAGCGTCGTCCACAAATCAAAATTCGTCCCCGCGCGCACCGCTTTTTTAATCCCCAGCGGAATCGCAATCAAATACGTCAAGAAAAACGTCCACAGCCCCAATGAGATCGACACCGGCAACTTTTCTTTGATCAAGTCCCAAACAGGCTTGTTTTGAAAGAAGCTCTTACCCAAATCAAAGGTGAGGTATTGCTTGAGCATGATCCAAAAGCGCTCGGGCGCAGATTTGTCAAAGCCATACAGCGCCTTGATCTCCGCCAAGCGCTTGGCGTCCACGCCTTTATCGCCGCGATATTCAAAACCGAATGCCGCGCCTTCTGCTCCCCCCGCTTTAGCCGCCCTGCTTTCTGCCATGTATTGCTCCACTGGGCCACCCGGCACAAACTGGATCACCACAAAGGTAAGCAGCAACACGCCAAAAAGCGTGGGGATCATCAGCAGCAAGCGCTTGAGGATGTAGGCAAACATTTACTTGGGCCCAGCAGGCTTGGCCCACCAAGTGTTGATTAACCAACTATCGGCTTTCGCATAAGGCGGCATCGGCTCCTTGTAAGCCAATTTCTTGCCAGCATAGGCCACGTTGTGCTGCGTGGAGCTCCACTGCGGAATGAAGATGTGGCTATGGGCGATGACCCGCTCAAGCGCTTTACAGGCGGGCAGCAGCTCAGCCTTGGTTTGTGCGCCCACCATCTTTGCGAGCAAATCATCCACAGCAGGACTTTTCATGCCAGCATAGTTTGCAGAATCTGGCGTGTCGGCAGATTTGCTGCCAAACAATTCCATGTATTCCTGCCCCGGCGTATGCGTGCCTTGAAAAGCCATGATCACCATGTCGTAATCAAACTTTTGGATGCGCGTTTGATACAACGCGAAATCCACAATCCGCATGCGCATTTCAATGCCAATCTTGGCTAGATTACGCACCATTGCGCTGTGCGTACGCGAGCCAGCCTCTGAACTATCCAGCAACTCGATCACCAGAGGCTCGCCTTTGGCATTTTTCATCTTGCCGTCCTGCACGGTGTAGCCGGCCTCATTCAAAAGCGCCATCGCCTTGCGCAAATTCTCACGCAGCTTGTCTTGCCCATTGGTATTAGGCGGCTGCGTCATCGCGCCGAAAGCTCCCGCCGGAATTTTGCCTCGCCAAGGCTCAAGCAAGGCCAGCTCTGCAGCTGATGGCAAACCCGTGGCTTGGCAATCCGTGTTGCCAAACAAGCCATTCACACGAGCGTAAATTCCATAGAACATTTGGCGGCTCATCCAATTGAAATCCATCGCCATGCCAATCGCTTCGCGCACGCGTGCGTCTTGAAATTTCTCGTTGCGCGTGTTGAAGATATAGCTTTGAAAACCAGTCGGCTGGCGATGCGCAAACTGCCCTTTTTTCACACGCCCTTCATCGAAGCTTTTGCCTGTTGCACGCCGCGCCCAATCGCCTGCTGAATAGAACTGCATGAAATCAAACTCACCCGCTTTCAAACCTTCCAGCCGCGCGGTGTTGTCTTTATAAATCTTGATCGTGATTTTGTCGAAATTGCCTTGTCCGCGATTCACGTTCTGATCATTGCCCCAATAATTCGGATCGCGCTGATACGTGATATCTTTGCCAAAAATCACAAAGCCAATTTTGTACGCGCCGCTACCGATCGGCGGCTCCATCACAATCTGGTCAAAAGGTTTGCGCTTGCCATCCTTTTCTACACCCCAATCCCGGCTAAAAATCGGAATGCCGCCTACAGTTAATGGCAACTCGCGATTTTTCTTTTTGAAATTAAAGCGCACCGTGCGCTCATCGACCACATCCACGCCGCTCACATCTTCTAGCAACGTGCGATAAGCAGGCTTCACGAATTTGCTAATGAGCACTTCATAGCTGTGCTTCACATCCGCTGCGAGCACGGGCTTGCCGTTATGAAACTTAGCCGAAGCCCGCAACTTAAACACTGCGCTCATACCGTCAGAGGCCACGCTCACGTCTTCTGCCAGCAGCCCATAGCCCGTCCCCGGCTCATCCATCGCACCCGTTAACAGCGATTCAAACAGCAGCGTATCCAGATAAGCCGGCGCATTGCCGCGAATGGTGAACGGGTTGTATTTATCAAACGTAGACACCCGCAAATTGCTCACCGCCACCAACTCGCCGCCTTTTGGCGCCGCCGGGTTCACATAATCAAAATGCGCAAAACCAGCTGGGTATTTGATATCGCCCCAGAGCGAATAGGCATGGCCAGCTTGGGCGGTTTGCTGGGCGCAAAGCGCTACTAGCAACAGACATGAGCTAAGCCAGCGATGGATATTCATAGACGCATTGTTAGGCATGCAGAGCCGCCATGGCCTTGATGGTTTCCCGGAGGCCGCCTAGTCTTGATTGGCTTGCAGCATCGCCCGGCAGATGCGCGGCCATTGTGGTAGAGAAATCAATGTCTCCCAGCAGCCTTGCAAATTCGACACCCAAATAGTCTCGCAGCTCAGTGGGCATCGCAGCACATTCTTCTAGCAACTCGGGCCTCCCGTCCAACACCGTCATGATGTCTTCTAAATCATGACTGCCTAAATAATCGGGCTGCCCGTTGTCAAACGTGCCTCGATCTTTGAAGGCTTCCAGTTTTGTTGCGATGAAGACCGGGGCGCAAATCAGGCGAATCGTCAAGCCTGAGGGCAACACAACGGGCTGCGCAGTTTCAATCGCCAATGGATACCAGCGATTGGCAAAGCCCAAAATATCTTTCACGGTCGGCATTAAATCAAGCGTGACTTGTTTGTAAACCCAGCGGCAAATCGGTGCGCCTGGCCGCATATCGTTCGTAAAGCCTTGCTGACGCACTTTTTTCTCGATCAAGTGATAGTCGCGGATGGTGAGCGCTTGCGCCACGATATCCACATCTTCGGTGATGCGAATCGTCTCTGCGCGCTCTTGCGTCAGCAAAAGCCCCGTGGCGCAACCTCCGACGAAGATCACCTCCTCACAAACAGTCCCAAGCGCTTGCGCAATCAGCTCCAGAATGGCTAAGTTGGGATTGTGATCAGTCATGCGTTGCGCTGAGCAAGCGCCTCATCCATCAGACTGCGCACCAAATCACGCTCGCGCGCTTGGCCACCTCGCAGAGCATCAAAAAGTGCCAGAAGCGCGTAGAGCTTTTCGTCTTGCTTGGCAGCCATGGGGAGCTTGGGATAAAGCGGCAGCAAGCTCATTCCGCGCACGTCGCCCTGCGCATGCGGCCACACTGGCGGCAGCTCCTGCAATGGCATTGACATGAGCTTGGATTTCAGAGGCTCCACAGCGTGCGCTGTGGCAAAGCCAATCGTCACCTCACCGCGCACTGCTGGAAAAAAGTAAGGTGCTCCCGCAAAAAGAAAAGGCTTGAAAGCTGGCATTACCAGCACAAGCCGGCCTTTCCATTCAGTGAGCAAGCCCGATTGCATCAACCGCGCCACTGCTGAATGCGCTTCAAAAGGCGACATGCACATTTGCAGCGCCAGCTGTGCATAAGACATGCGCACACCGCCTGCTACCGCCAGCTTAAACGCGACTGCCAAATCTTGCGGTTTAAGCGACCATTGCGCTTTAGCCAAGCGGGATGAAATATTGGATGCCATGACGATGATTGTATGCAATATGCATACCGCATACAACAGCCCTGAGAACATATGCTATATGCAAACAGCATATAAACAACATGCTTGCCCTGTGACAAAATCAGCGGCTAATAAATGCGTTAGTTCAAACAATTCAAAGGCACATCATGGGCTTCCTCACTGGCAAAAAGCTTCTTATCACGGGCGTTTTATCCAATCGCTCGATTGCTTATGGCATCGCCAAAGCATGCCACGCGCAAGGCGCAGAGCTGGCTTTCTCCTACGTGGGCGAGCGGTTTAAGGATCGGATCACAGAGTTTGCCGCTGACTTTGGCTCGAAGCTGATTTTTGATTGTGACGTGGGCTCGGATGAGCAGATTGAGAAGATGTTTGCTGATCTCTCGCTGGTGTGGCCGAAGTTTGATGGCTTTGTTCACGCCGTTGGCTTTGCGCCGCGCGAGGCGATTGCGGGGGATTTTTTGGAAGGCCTTTCGCGCGAGGGCTTTAAGATTGCTCATGATATTTCCGCCTACAGCTTTCCGGCGATGGCCAAGGCTTGTCTGCCCATGCTGAACGATAGATCTTCGGTGCTGACGCTGACCTATCTGGGCTCGATAAGAGTCGTGCCCAACTACAACACGATGGGCTTAGCCAAAGCTTCGCTGGAGGCCAGCGTGCGCTATCTCGCTGAATCGCTAGGTTCAAAAAATCGCGGCATGCGGGCGAATGGCATCAGCGCCTGCCCGATCAAAACGCTGGCGGCAAGCGGCATCAAAGGCTTTGGAAAAATCCTCTCCGTGGTGGCAGAAAACTCGCCGATTCGCCGCAACGTGACGGTCGATGATGTCGGCAATGTCGCTGCGTTTTTACTCAGCGATTTGGCAGCGGGCGTGAGCGCTGAGATCACTTATGTCGATGGCGGCTTTAGCAATGTGGTGGGCGGGATTGCCGAGCCTGCAACCGCTTGATTTGCTAGTATTTTCAAGCGTTTTTGGCATGTAGCCGGCGTGTTTATTGCGTAAGGCGCTATTATTTTAATAGCATCTGATCAGCTTCGGCTAGATCACGTGATCGCTTGTTGAAAGCGTGATTGCTTGCATCGCGACAAGCTTCTTGTACACGCCATAAGTCTGAGTGCCTACTTGCTTGAAACCGAAAGAAGCATGAAATTTTTCTGACGTGGGGTTCGGTGGATCGATATCAAATTCGCAAGTGACGACGCCAATACCTTCTTTGCGAGCAAATGCAAAAAGATGCTCGTACAGCTTTCTACCAATGCCTTGGCCATGCAGAGCGCCAGACACGGCGATGCGATCAATGTAGAGAAAATCAGCGTAGCGCTTGGCAAACCACGCGAAATTTTCGCTGTCGTAAGCCGAGCCGTTGCGATGCGCCATGAGGAATGCGCCTACTTGGCCATTGGCTTCAACCACGCAGTGATACGCCGCTTGGGCATGAAGCAGCGCAAGCCGCTCGGCATTCATAGCGCTTAAGAAGCGCACGGATTCTTCGTTCAATGCCAAGACTTGCGCAAAGTCTGCGGGGGTGGCGCGGCGGATGTTGAGGGTTGAATTTGTCATGTCATTGGTTTGATGGCACATTGAGGAATACTACAAAAAAGATAGCACTTCACGCAGTAAACACGCCGGCTAAGTGCCGAAAACGCTTAAAAACTTAAAGAGAACAGGTGCGGAAGCCGAAAAATCCATTATCCCGCTCAGGGCGCGCAAATCCGCGAAAAGTAGGCTGCTTCATGCGCTCGCGCGTGGCCCAGCTTGCGCCGCGAAGCGTTTTGCAATGGTCAAAATGCGCAGCGCTGCCCTCGATCCAAGGGGATGGCAGGAAGCCCGGATACGGGCGGAAAGTATTCGATGTCCACTCCCAGACATCGCCCCATCGGAAGCCTTGGCCTCCTCTGCGCGATGCAGCGATTTCCCATTCCACTTCGGTAGCCACACGCCGCCCCGCCCATTTGGCATAGGCCTGCGCTTCATACCAGCTCACATGCATCACGCTGGAGCTCGATGCCATGCGTTGCAAACGGCCAAAGCGCGTTTGCATCACGGCTCCGCTGGCCACGCCAATTTGCTCTACATAGCGTGGGGCGCGGCGGCTCTCATTTGCACTTTCAGCCACCAAGCGCAACCAGCTCTGACCGGCCTCGCTCCAATGCGCCATGTCGTCATACCCGCCATCGTCCACAAACTCCACAAATTGCGCCCAGCTCACCGCTTGCGCATCAATCTCAAACTCTGGCACGCTGATCTCATGCTGCGGGCATTCGTTGTCAAAAGAGAAGCCTTGCGGCTGAGCGCCCATCTGCCAACGCGTGGCTGGCACGAGCAGCGGCGCACGCGGTGCCAAAGCAGCAGCAGGCGGCAGCCTGAACTGCAAGCCCAGCGTCTGCGCCAACACGATGAGTTGCTCGCCAAGTTGATCTTCCCGCGCGAGCGCTAGGCGAAAGAAATACAAGCCATCGTCTGTAGGCGCGGCCTTTTCCAGTAATTCCAGCGTCATCTCGAGTGTTTCAAGCAAATAGCTTTTGATGGAGGCGAGATCGGAATACGAAAGCAGCCACCGCTCAGCGAAGCTCGTTAAACGCGGATCAAAACAGCCGTCTGCGCGCGGCTCAATAGAGGCCAGCAGCGAAGGCTGCGCGGGGCATTGCAGCCCCAAATGCCGCTGCATGTTGCGCCCGATCCAAATCTCTTGAAACCAGCCCGCATGCCCGAGCAGCCAAAGTGGCGGCGATGTGTCGCTCTTTTGCAACTCCGGCAAGTCTGAACCGAAGCGCAACTCAGGGGCAAGCCGTTGATATTCACCCATCAAATGCAGCGTGTGATTGCGCGCATCCATTAGCGCAAGAGAAAGCAGATCTGCACCGGCGCGCCGCATGAGCGGCGAATCAATCGAAGGCGGGATCAATGATGTTTGCTCGGGCACGGCAGCTCAACCAAGAGAGTTATTGCAATCGAGTATTGCATGATCCGGCACGTTCACGTTTTTCGTTGTGAATCATTCGCGTCTTCCCCAAAAAGCTTTATCAGCAGGGAATACCCTAGCTAGTCGCGTCAGACTTTTGCCAGAGCTACGGCCTGCATACCAGCGACAATGCATGCATCACAAAAGGAATGAGCTATGGCTGCGCTACTGAAATTTGCATTCGGCATTGATTGGATTAACGAGAAACTAAGTCACATTGCTTCGTGGGCCGTGTTTATCTCTGCCATGATTTGCGCCGGCAATGCGTTCGTTCGTTACGGTTTCGATAAAAGTTCCAACGGCTGGCTGGAGATTCAGTGGTATTTATTCGCTGTGACTGTGATGCTGGGTGCGCCTTACGTGCTCAAGCTCAATGAGCATGTGCGCGTGGATTTGATCTACGCCAAGCTCAAGGGCCATGGCCGCGTTTATGTGGATATTTTTGGCATCATCTTCTTTTTGTTTCCTGTGATCGGCATGTTGTTTTACATGTGCGTTCCTTACTTTTATCAAGCGTTTGTCTCTGGCGAGATGAGCCAGAATGCCGGTGGCTTGATTCGCTGGCCTGCGCTACTCACGCTGCCTGTGGGCTTTGGCTTGCTGTTTATGCAAGGTGTCTCAGAGCTCATCAAGCGATTTGCCTACCTGCAAGGCATTTACAAAATGGATATGCATTACGAGAAGCCAATTCAGTGATGCGAACAGCTTTATACAAAAATCCAAATATCGCCTTCTCTTTTGAATTGAGCAAAAAATGCTAGTTGAACACTTTCCCCCCATCATGTTTGCCGGTTTGGTGATCATCATGTTGATCGGCTTTCCTGTGGCTTTCTCGCTGGCTGCACTGGGCCTTGGCTGCGGCTTCTTCGCGATTCATATGGGCTGGTTTCCTACCGCGTACATGAGCAATTTGCCGCTGGCGATGTTCTCCATCCTGAGCAACGATTTGCTGCTGGCGATTCCGTTTTTCACCTTCATGGGGACGATCCTAGAAAAATGCGGATTGGCCGAAGACATGCTTGATTCCATGGGTCAACTCTTTGGCCCGGTGCGCGGTGGTTTGGGCTATTCGGTGATCATCGTGGGCTTCATCTTGGGCGCGATTACCGGCACGGTGGCTGGCCAAGTGATTGCGATGGCACTCATCTCATTGCCTGTGATGATGCGCTATGGCTACAACATGCGCTATGCCACAGGCGTGTTGGCTGCATCGGGCACGATCACGCAGCTTGTGCCACCATCTTTGGTACTCGTGGTGTTGGCTGATCAGTTGGGCAAGCCTGTGGGCGATATGTACAAAGGCGCTTGGGGGCCTTCGATTTTGCAGATTCTGTTTTTTGCGGCTTACACCTTTTTGCTAAGCCGCGTCAAGCCAGATTATTTGCCGTCTGTGCCCAAGACAGCGCGCACTTTGCAAGGCTGGGCCTTGTGGAAAAAATGCTTGCGCGGCATCGTGCCCTCTGCGCTGCTGATTTTTACGGTGCTTGGCTCCATGGGCGGCTTGCCGTTTCAAAATACCGCGATTGCCACGCCTACTGAGGCGGGCGCGATGGGCGTGGTCGGCGGCTTGATCTTGGCGGCCATGTATGGCCGCTTGTCCAAGGCCTTGATGTGGGAGGCGATGGTGGGCACGATGCGGCTCACAGCCATGGTGGTATTCATCTTGATCGGCTCGCGCGTGTTCAGCCAAGTCTTCCAAGGCGTGGATGGGCATAAGTGGGTAGAGCACCTACTGAGCGGCTTGCCGGGCGGCCAAGTGGGCTTTTTGATCGTGGTGAACATCTTTGTGTTCTTCCTCGCCTTCTTCTTGGATTTCTTTGAGATCGCCTTCATCATCGTGCCCATGCTTGCGCCTGTGGCAGAAAAGCTGGGGATCAATCTGATTTGGTTTGGCGTGTTGCTCTGCGTGAATCTGCAAACCAGCTTCATGCATCCGCCCTTTGGATTCGCACTGTTTTACTTACGAGGGATAGCGGATACTTTGTGGAAAGAAAAACGAATACCGGAGCCCGTGAAATCCAACGATATCTACATGGGCTCGATCCCGTGGATCATCATGCAATTGATGTTGGTAGCGATTGTGATTTTTGTGCCGCAGAGTGTGACCATGTTCCTCGATAAAGAAATCGTGGTGGATATTGACAAAGTGAAAATTGAAATTCCCGCCGAAGCGGAGGCCGCGTCGAAAGATCCAGCGAGCTTGCTCAATCCTGCCAGCTCAGCGCCATCTGGCACAGCGACTGATCCGTTTGCGCCACCATCGACCGCTCAACAAGCGGCCGACGACAAAGCTGCGGCAGATGAGCAGAAGAAGATTGACGATTTGTTTAATAAAAAGTAAGCCTGCATAGAGCGAAGCCTCTCTGATCGTCACAGGTCAGAGAGGCTTTTCTTATGGCTATTGAGCGAGTATTGAAACCATGACTGATCACGCCAACCGCCTTGGGCCTGAGCCCTTTCCTTTTACGCCCAGCAAGTCAGCTGACGCAGAGCCGATGCGCAGCAGAGCCTTCTCGCGGGTGTTTCAGCTTCTGGCAACTGTGATCGTGGCAGGCTGCGCGTATTGGCTGCTTGCTTTGTGGTCATCCGGGCATTTCAGCGCGGGCAAGGGCAGCATGGCGAGCCAAGTGCTCTATTGGTATTTGGCGGCGCTCTTGCTCATGCTGTACACGCTCTGGTGTATCTTGACGAGCGTGACGACACTGAGCGCAACCGCCTTAGACCAGAGCTTTGTGTGGAACAAGCATGTCGAGCTCAGCGAGCTGGCCTATGTCAAACTCATTCGCGTACCGGGGCTCGATTGGTTGATTGCGCCGCGTCTGTACTGCCGCACGTTGTTAGGCAAGTTTTCGGTCTATTACGCCTGCAATCCAACCATGATCAAAGAGTTTGAACGGCTGCGCGACGAGTTAAAAGTGTTTCGCCGGCTTCAATAACTTTGTCGATCTCATGACCATAAAAAAACCGCCCGAAGGCGGTTTTTTTATTCGAGTGCAAACTCAAAAAATTACAGCTTCTGCGCTTGCATGAACTGATCAAAACGCGCTTCCGTGAAACGGAACCACAGGTTGGCATCAGCGCGGAACTTGCTGTAATCCGCATAGATTTTTGCCCATGCTGGGTTGCTCGCGCTCAGCTCAGAATACAACGCCATCGACTCTTTGAAGGCCAAAGCCATCACGTCGTTCGGGAATGGGCGCAGCTTGGTGCCGCTGCCCACGAGCTGCTTCAAAGCGCCAGGATTCCGAGCATCGTACTTGGCTTGCATCTCAGTGGCAGCAAGAGCTGCAGCGGCTTCGACAATCGCTTTATTCTCAGCCGACAATGCAGCAAAGGCTTTATCGTTGATGAAGAAATCAAGCTCAGGGCCACCTTCCCAAAAACCAGGGTAGTAGTAAAACGGAGCAACTTTGTTGAAGCCCAGCTTTTGATCATCATACGGGCCAACCCATTCAGCTGCATCAATCGTGCCTTTTTCAAGCGCTGTGTAGATTTCGCCGCCAGGAATGTTTTGGGGGACAACGCCCATGCGGCCAAGCACTTTGCCTGCGAAGCCGCCAGCGCGGAATTTCAAGCCCTTCAGGTCTGCGACGGTCTTGATTTCTTTACGATACCAGCCGCCCATTTGAGCACCCGTGTTGCCGCCTACGAAATTAACGATGTTGTAGCCAGCGTAGAACTCACGCATCA
This sequence comes from Variovorax sp., assembly GCA_043755865.1. Taxonomy (GTDB): domain Bacteria; phylum Pseudomonadota; class Gammaproteobacteria; order Burkholderiales; family Burkholderiaceae_C; genus JANMDU01. The sequence continues at coordinate 17,604 of JAYUSD010000105.1, forward strand.
GCTTCATACCGTTACCTTCAATCATCCATGCGGTCATCTGGCGGCTGTTAAGGCCAAACGGAATCGCGCAGCCCAATGCAAACGCATCGTTTTTGCCGAAAAAGTAGTAAGGCGCTGTGTGAGCCATCTCAACCGAGCCTTGCTGCACGGCATCCACCACACCAAACGGTGGTGTGATCTCACCGGCGGCATGCACGGAGATTTCAAATTTACCACCCGACATTTTTTTCACTGCATCAGCGAATGTGTTGGCTGCGCCGAAAATGGTATCCAGCGCCTTGGGGAAGCTGGAAGACAGGCGCCAGCGCACGGCGGCTTGGGCATGAACTGCGGGTGCAACACCAGCAGCGAGGACACCGGCAATACCGGCATTTTTTAGAGCTACGCGACGATCCATGAATGGAATCTCCTTGAAAACTTCGGGCCGCAAACGGTTATTTTGCGGCTTTCAGTCAGTTGAACATCTCTCACGCCGCACAGGGTTTGCGCAGCGATCAAGGACTGTTTAAGTCAGTTTGAATTGTAGGGAGCGCTCCTACACCAGCGTTGGGGGTTTTCCCTCGACATTGACCCGATCAACGCAGTGCTTCAGGCTTCTGTCAGATTGTCGTCAGACGATGTTGGATGAGGAAAAGCGATTGCGAATGCTTGTCTCTATGCCGACAGCATCTAAGCCTTGCAGCGCAAGCAGTTTGACAGGGTCTCCATGCTCGATGAACACATCTGGCAAGCCCAGATTAAGCACCGGCTTTATCATGCGCAGTTGCTGCAAAGCCTCAAGCACGGCCGAGCCTGCACCGCCCATGAGACAGCCTTCTTCAATGGTGACGAGGCTGTCATGCATGTGAGCGACTTCGCGCAATACATCCATGTCGATTGGCTTGGCCCAACGCATGTTGACGACTGTGGCGTTTAATTTTTCTGCCGCTTGCAAAGCAGGATAAAGCATCGTGCCAAAGCTCAGGATGGCGATTTTCTCGCCTTGGCGCACGATCTCGGCTTTGCCAAACGGAAGCCCTGTGAGCGCTTTCGAAGGCGCCTTGCCTGCACCTGCGCCACGCGGATAGCGCACGGCTACGCTGTGGTTTTGCTCAAACGCGGTGGTGAGCAACGCGCGGCATTCGTCCTCATCAGCTGGGCAGGCCACCGAAATATTTGGAATGCAGCGCAGGAAAGCAATGTCGTAAGCGCCGGCATGCGTCGCGCCATCCGCGCCCACCAAGCCTGCGCGATCAAGCGCAAACACCACAGGCAGATTTTGAATCGCCACATCGTGAATGAGCTGGTCGTAGCCGCGCTGCAAAAATGTGGAGTAAATTGCTACCACAGGCTTCATGCCCTCGCAAGCCAAGCCAGCGGCAAACGTCACCGCATGCTGCTCTGCAATGCCGACATCGTGATAGCGATCTGGGAAGCGCTTTTCAAACTCCACCATGCCAGAGCCTTCGCGCATGGCGGGTGTGATGCCGACCAAGCGGCTGTCCTTTTCTGCCATATCGCACAGCCATTGGCCGAAGACTTGCGTGAATGTGGTCTTCGGCGCAGTCGTGGGCTTCGTTATGCCAATCGCTGGATCGAACTTGCCCGGCCCGTGATAGGCCACTGGGTCAGCTTCGGCAAGCTTGTAGCCCTGCCCTTTTTTCGTGACGACATGCAAAAACTGCGGGCCTGCGCCACGCTCCATCAGCAGCTTGACGTTTTCCAGCATCGGGATGAGGGAATCGAGATCATGGCCATCTATCGGGCCGATGTAATTGAAGCCGAATTTTTCAAACAATGTGGCCGGCACCACCAAACCTTTGGCCTGCTCTTCCACGCGCTTGGCCAGCTCAAACAGCGGAGGAATGGGCTTGAGCACCGTCTTTCCCACATTCTTTGCCGCTGCATAAAATCGCCCGCTCATCAGCTGCGCCAGATAGCGATTGAGCGCGCCCACAGGCGGGGAGATGCTCATGTCGTTGTCATTGAGCACCACCAGCAAAGGCAGGCCCGGCTGTACACCCGCGTTGTTCATCGCCTCAAACACCATACCTGCGCTCATTGCGCCGTCGCCGATGATGGCGATGCTGTGGCGCATCACATTTTGATTTTTTGCGCCAATGGCCATGCCTAAAGCGGCTGAAATGGAAGTGGATGAATGCGCTGTGCCAAACGTGTCGTACGGGCTCTCATCGCGGCGCGGAAAGCCACTGATGCCTCCCATCTGGCGCAGGGTGTGCATCTGGTCGCGCCGGCCTGTCAAGATTTTGTGGGGATAGGTTTGATGGCCCACGTCCCAGACCAAGCGATCTTCTGGTGTGTTAAAAACGTAATGCAGCGCTACTGTGAGCTCCACGGTGCCGAGATTGGAGCTGAGATGGCCGCCGGTTTTGGAGACGGATTGCAAGACATGCTCACGCAGTTCATCAGCCAACGCTTTGAGATCAGCGCGCTGGAGTTTGCGCAGATCAGCAGGTGCGTTAATAGTTGCCAGCAAACTCGGGATGGTCATGTTGTTGTGGATGCGGTGCATTCTGTAACGATTTATACTTATTTTAAGCTGCCAGATTATTCTGCCATCAGAGGGACTTGCTTAGTGAACACGCTTGACCACGCTGTCAGCGAGCGCTCTTAGCGCATCGGTGGACGTCATACCACCTGTGTCTAACGCTGCATTCGCGTGCGCATAAAGTTCAAGCGCGTAAGCTTGCGAACGCTCTATACCAAGCACTGACACATAGGTTGGCTTGCCAGCCTCAGCATCTTTGCCGGCAGTCTTGCCCAACGTAGCGGAATTTGCTGTCACATCCAAAATATCATCCATCACTTGGAAGGCCAATCCAATGGCTTGCCCGTATTTGCTGAGAGCGTGCACTTGTTGCTCAGACGCGACCCCGCAGGCTGCGCCCATCATCACACTGGCATGCAAGAGCGCGCCGGTCTTAAGCTCATGCATCTTTTTCAGCTGCGCTTCATCCAAAGCTTTCCCAACACTTGCCAAATCAATGGCTTGGCCGCCTGCCATGCCGGCCTCGCCAGCCGCGCGCGCCAGCAAGCCGCACAGCTTGGCTTGCATGGCTGCAGGTACGCTGCTGCCCGACGGCGTGAGCAATTCAAAAGCCAGCGCCTGCAAGGCATCGCCTGCGAGCAACGCCGTCGCTTGGCCAAATTTCACATGGACTGTGGGCTTGCCTCGGCGCAATACATCGTTGTCCATGCAGGGCATATCGTCGTGGACCAAGCTATACGCATGAAGCAACTCTGCGGCGCAGGCGGCACGCAACGCTGCTAACGCATTGCCATTGACGCTTTCCGCCGCAGCCAGTGCAAGCAAAGGCCTCAGACGCTTGCCGCCGCCTAGCACCGCATAGCGCATAGCATCTCCTAAGAGCGCAGGGGCATGCACTGGCACCCATTGATCCAACGCTTGCTCTACGCTTTTTAAATGCGCCCCACTCCAAGCCGACAAATCAAAATGATGCATGAATTGTCCTTGTCATTGAGGATTTTGAGTGTCTAGCTGCTTGATTTGATGCTCAACCACAGTGAGCTTATTGCGGCAAATCTTAAGAAGCGCCGCACCTCTTTGGTAGCCCGTCAGCAAATCATCAAGAGGCATTTGCCCAGAATCCATACGCGCAACCAAGCCCTCCAATTCTTGCAAAGCAGCTTCATAGCTCAAACTGACATCGCATGCGGCAAGAGGGACTGTGTTTTTAGGCATAAGCATTTTGGGTAAAGACCGATTTTAGGCTGCGCGCACTGCCTCTTGACCAAACCATTGTGCAACGGCGAGGTAAAATTCACGAAACCTCCATGTTTGGGTCGTGGTTTTGTTTTATTTTTTCCCATTATCCCCGTAGGTTGCCAAGCATGAACGACCTGACAAATTCGACGCACCTTTTGACGACTTTGTCCCGTCCCCGTCAGGCAGACGCAAAGCCGCTCTTTGCACCGCTGCACGTTGCCAGCTATTTCGACCCAGCCATCTACCAAACCGAGCAGCAGCGTATTTTCTCGCAAGCGCCTAAATACGTGGGCCACAGCTTGGCTGTACCCCATGTAGGCGACTATTACGCCCTGCCCCAAGAAGGCGAAGGCCGCGCCCTGATGCGCACGCCTGATGGCAATGGCGGCTCGCGCCTTGAGCTGATCTCCAACGTCTGCCGCCATCGCCAAGCCGTGATGCTGCATGGCAGAGGTCATCAGGAGCAGAGCAACATCATTTGCCCGCTGCATCGTTGGACGTACGACACCTCTGGTCAGCAGCCCACCGGCACGCTGATTGGCGCTCCGCATTTCGAGAAAGACCCTTGCCTCAACCTGCAAAACTACGCCTTGCAATCATGGAACGGCCTGCAATTTGATGCAGCCACCACAGCACATACCGACTTAAATCAACTCTTTGCAGGCATGAAAGCCGCCAAAGACCTTGATTTCACTGGCTACCAATTCCATCGCGCGATCCAGCATGAGTGCCCCTACAACTGGAAGACCTTCATCGAAGTCTATTTAGAAGACTACCACGTGGGCCCATTTCATCCCGGCTTGGGCCAATTTGTGGCCTGCGAAGAATTGCAATGGGAATATGGCAAGCAATGGAGCGTACAAACCGTGGGCGTGGCCGACAAATTAGGCAAGCCCGGCAGCGCCGTGTATCAGCGCTGGCACGATGCTGTGCTGAGCTATCGCGCAGGCCAGCCGCCCGCGCATGGTGCGATCTGGCTCACGCTGTACCCAACAGTGATGGTGGAATGGTATCCGCATGTGCTCACCGTCAGCACGCTGTATCCGCAGGGCCCGCAAAAAACGCTCAACATCGTTGAGTTTTTCTACCCCGAAGAAATCGCCTCATTTGAGCCCCACTTCATCGAAGCCCAACAAGCCGCCTATATGGAAACCTGCGACGAAGACGATGAAATCGCCCTGCGCATGGATGCGGGCCGCAAGTCACTCTACGAGCGCGGCGACAATGAATCCGGCCCCTACCAAAGCCCGATGGAAGACGGCATGCAGCATTTTCATCAGTGGTATGAGTCTGCAATGAAAAACTCGATGGCCTAGGCGAAGCTATTAATTCGATAGCATTCCGAGCATATTCTACGCCGGCTAACCAGTGAAAACGGTATGAATTGAGCAAACTTTTTTGTTCTGAGGCATGATCAGCTGCATGACAACACCCACACCCTACACACCTCCCAAAATCTGGCAAGCGCCCACGAGCAGTGGCGGCAAATTTGCCAATATCAATCGCCCGATTGCAGGCAGCACGCATGAGAAAGAGCTACCTGTCGGCAAGCATCCGATGCAGCTGTATTCACTGGGCACACCCAACGGCGTGAAAGTGACCGTCATGCTTGAAGAGCTGCTGGCTGCCGGCCATACCGGCGCAGAATATGACGCATGGCTGATTCGAATCAACGAGGGCGCGCAATTTGGCAGCGGCTTTGTCGAGATCAATCCAAATTCAAAAATCCCCGCACTGATGGATAGAAGTCATCCCGCAAAGCCAATTCGCGTGTTTGAATCTGGCGCGATTTTGATGCACTTGGCGGAGAAGTTTGGTGCATTCCTTCCCACTGAGCAAGCCGCTCGCGCTGAATGCCTCTCGTGGCTCATGTGGCAAATGGGCAGTGCGCCGTTTGTAGGCGGCGGCTTTGGGCATTTTTACGCCTACGCGCCCGAGAAAATCGAATATGCGATTGACCGTTATGCGATGGAGACGAAGCGGCAAATGGACGTATTGGATCGCTTGCTCGCTGAGCGCAAATACATCTGCGGCGATGACTACACGATTGCAGATATGGCAATCTGGCCGTGGTACGGGCAAATGGCGCTCGGCCGCAACTACGAAGCAGGCGAGTTTTT
>JAYUSD010000106.1:0-47544 GCA_043755865.1 Variovorax sp.
ACCTTCCGGCTGTAACCAAAGCATGAGTGAGTCCAGCTCTTCCTTCAATCTGTTGGATAAACGCATTCAGCACTTTATCTGGTCGGAGGGATGGTCGGAACTCAGAGATGCTCAAGAGAAAGCAATACCGCTGATTGTTAAAGCTGACCGCGATGTTATCGTTGCAGCGGCTACAGCGGCAGGCAAGACAGAGGCAGCGTTCTTTCCCGCGCTGACACACCTTCTTGCGAACTACAACGAGAGCTTAATCGTTTACATAAGCCCACTGAAGGCACTAATCAACGACCAGTTTGGACGGTTAGACCGGCTTTGCGAAAATTTGGAGATTCCTGTTTGGCCGTGGCACGGGGATGTGGCGGCATCTAAGAAAACCAAGTTTCTGACGAAGCGAGTGGGTGTCTTGCTGATTACACCGGAGTCCCTAGAAGCCTTGTTATGCAACAGGGGCTCATCCGTGGCTGCCGTTTTTAAAAAGACAACTTTTTTCGTGATTGACGAACTACACGCATTCATTGGTTCAGAGCGTGGCAAGCAGCTACAGTCATTGATGCATCGGATTGAATGCTCGGTTGGTAGGTCGATCCCACGCATTGGGCTTTCGGCTACGCTTGGAGACATGCGATTGGCTGCCGATTTCTTACGCCCAGGAAAATTTGCTGCGGTTGAGATGGTGGTTTCTAGCACCGACGGAGTTGCCCTCAAAATACTGCTCAAGGGATATGAAGAGCCTTTAGTGGTTCAAGTTAAAGATGAGAGGGATGAACCTGAGCCCATTACACCCAGCCAAGTTGGAGCCAGTTTGTTCAAGGTCTTACGTGGCTCAAACAACTTAGTGTTTCCCAACTCTCGCAGAGAGGTGGAGCGATATACGCACTTGTTGAGTGGAATGTGTGATCTGAATAAAGTGCCCAACGAGTTTTGGCCTCACCACGGTAGCTTGTCTAAAGAAATTCGTTACGAGACGGAAAGTGCGCTTAAGCAAAAGGAGTATCCGGCCACGGCTATCTGCACAAACACGCTCGAACTGGGGATTGACATCGGTGCTGTTAAAAGCGTTGCTCAGATTGGTGCTGCACCTACAGTTGCCAGCTTGCGCCAGCGACTGGGGCGTTCAGGCAGGCGCAAAGGCGATGACGCCATACTGCGGGGGTATTGCATAGAGAATGCGCTTGACATCAACTCCTCTCTGGACACCAAGTTGCGACTCGGCACGGTACAGTTTGCGGCTCAAATAACTTTGCTTCTTGACAACTGGTTTGAGCCACCTAGGGTAGAGGGCATGCACCTCTCAACCCTAGTTCAGCAGCTTCTCTCGTCAATTGCGCAAACAGGTGGCGCTTCAGCGAGCCAGTTGTATTCACTACTTTGCGCATCCGATACGCCTTTCTCAAGAATTTCAAAAGCTGAGTTCTTACAGCTGCTAAAACATTTGGGAGATAAAGAACTCATCATGCAGGACTCGGCTGGCACATTGCTCCCGGGAAGCGTCGGCGAGAAGTTCGTAAACCACTACAGCTTTTACTCAGCATTCGCGTCGGATGAGGAGTTTCGATTGGTGACAGGGGGTAAGGCGCTAGGCACAATCCCTGTGTCTCAAATGATGACTACAGGACAGCGAATTTTATTTGCTGGCAAGACTTGGTACGTCGATGAAATAGACGAGCCTCAGAAGACAATTTACGTTTCACGCACTACTGGTGGTGTTCCACCTCTTTTTAATGGGGGGGCTGGGCGTACACATACAAAGGTACGTCAACGCATGCGCCAGCTTATGGAGTCAAAAGACACCCCTCCCTTTCTGGAGAAAACGGCCGCCCGGTTTCTCGAAGAAGCTCGTGATTGCTACCAGCGTATGAACCTTTCCAAACAAGTTGTCCTAGACCAAGGGTCTGAGGTCACGCTGCTGACGTGGCTCGGAGATTCAGCCAATGAGGCAATTGCCTGCTTGTTTATTTGCAGAGGTTTAGTGGCTACACCGTCAGGCCCCGGAGTAGAAGTGCGTAAGAGTGGCAACTCTGTTACCGATATTTTGGCGGTGCTTAAAGAGCTGTCGTTTAATGAAATTCCGCCCTTGGATTCACTGTTGGAAAACGTCCAAAATCTTCAAAGAGAAAAGTGGGATTGGGCGCTTCCAGACGGACTACTTCGTAAAGCCTATGCGAGCCACTATTTGGATCTGCAAGAAGGGTCAGAATGGATACGTAACCTATGCAAAACTTAGGCGCTGTTGGCAGTATTTCATAGCATCTATGCACAGGAGATGCGTTCAATCTGAGTCGCTTCTACAGGCACGCCACGCGAGATCAACTCACAACCCCTCGCGTTCACCACCGCATCATCCTCAATCCGAATCCCAATGTTGTGGAATTTCTCTGGCACGCCGGCTGCGGGGCGGATGTAGATGCCGGGCTCGATGGTGAGCACCATGCCACACTGCAGGATGCGGCTGGGGCGGTTTTTGATGAGTTCACCGCTTAAGGGGTCTTTGCGTTCTGTGGTTTTATCTAATTCGCTGAGTTCGTTGTAGCCAGCGCAATCATGCACATCCATGCCGAGCCAGTGGCCTGTGCGGTGCATGTAGTAGGGGAAGTAGGCGCGTTTTTCGATCACGTCTTCTAAGCTGCCGTGCTTGTCTTGGCTGAGTAAGCCGACATCGAGCATGCCTTGGGAGAGGACTTTGACGGCGGCTTCGTGCGGGTCGATGAAGCGCATGCCGGGCTTTGTGACGGCAATCGCTGCTTCTTGTGCGGCGAGCACGATCTCGTAGAGCTCGCGCTGGGGTGCGGTGAACTTGCCGTTGGCGGGGAAGCTGCGGGTGATGTCGCTTGCATAGCCGTGCAGTTCGCAGCCTGCATCGATGAGTACGAGATCGCCGTTGTGGATGGACGCGGCGCTGGCTTGATAGTGCAACACGCAAGCGTTTGCGCCGCCGGCGACGATGCTACCGTAGGCGGGATACTCGCTGCCGTTTTTGCGGAATTCGTGCAACAGCTCGGCATCGAGATGGTATTCGCGTAGATCTTTGCCTTCCTTCAACATACGTGCAGACAGCTGCATCGCGCGGATGTGGCCTTGCGCCGAAATTTGTGCGGCGCGGCGCATGATGTCGATCTCATGCGCGTCTTTGATAAGGCGCATTTCATCCAAGATGCTGCACAGATCGCGCTGGCTCTCGGGGCAGAGCGCGCCGTAGCGCACGCGGGCGCGAACTTGTTTGAGCCAGCCATCGACCTGTGTTTCCAAACCGGCGTGAATGGCAAATGGATACCAAACCGTGGCGCGGTTTTCTAGCAGTTTGGGGAGTTGGGTGGCGAGCTCTGAGATGGAATGTGCGGCCTTTAATCCTAAAAATTCAGGCGCGGCTGCAGGCCCGAGGCGATAGCCATCCCAGACTTCGCGCTCGGCATCTTTCGGCTGGCAAAACAAGGTGCTGCTGCCATCAGACTTGATGAGTAGCGTGGCGCCGGGTTCGGTGAAACCAGTCAAGTAGTAAAAGTAACTGTCGTGGCGGTAGAGGTAACCGGTATCGCGGTTGCGAGCGCGCTCCGGCGCGGTGGGGATGATGGCTATTGATTCTTTACCGAGGGCGGCCGCAACGCGAGCACGGCGCTCCGAGTAGATGGCTTGATGAGAAATGATGTTCATAAAAAGATTTTGTCTCAGAAGTGCCAACCCTGCACGATTCAATTCCAATCGGCTGGTATGTCAGCCAAATGGCGCAGCGGCATCGCTTGGACGATGGCGGGACTGGTATTTTGTGCAATCGTATAGCGCAACTCACCCGGATAGACGACATAAAGCGCATCCAAGCGCAAGTCTTGCAGTGCGATATGCATCGAAGCAGTCATGCCGGGTGAGTCGCTTCGCTTGAACTCTACACCGATGCGCAAGCCGCGCTTAAACATCAGCAAATCCAATTCAGCGCCCGCATGCGTAGCCCAGAAGTAAGCCTCATCAGGCTGCGCTACATGCAGTACTTGCTCTAATGCAAAGCCTTCCCAGCTTGCACCGCAGCGCGGATGCAGCCAAAGTGAATCGATGGAATCTGTGCCCCATAAGTAATGCAAGAGGCCGCTGTCTCGAATATAAATTTTGGGCGCTTTGACTTGTCGTTTGCCCAGATTTTCATGCCAAGGCGAAAGCTGGCGTACCAATTGCATGCCAGACAAAAAATCAAGATATTTACGCACGGTGGGCTCGCTTACGCCGAGGTTGCGAGCAGGCTCTGCGGCATTCCAAGTTTGGCCATGATAGTTGGCCAAGATCCGCCAAAACCTTTGCATGGTGGCAGCCGGGGCGTTGAGGCCAATTTGCGGCAAATCACGCTCGATCACGAGTGATAAATAATCGCGCAGCCAACGAAAAGCAGCGCGATGGCTGCCCGCAAGCAGGGCGCGAGGATACCCGCCGCGCAACCAAAGCGTAAACATATCCGGCTCGCGCATCTCCCGCAAGCTCACGCCGCCCATATGCAACATGTTCAAACGCCCTGCAAGTGATTCACTTGATTCTCGCAGCAGCACTGGAGAGGCTGAACCTAACAGTAAAAACTGAGCATCGCGCGTATGCAAATCAATCAGGCTGCGAAGTATCGGAAATAAGGCCGGATGGCGCTGCACCTCATCAATCACAATGGTTGCGCCCTTGGCCAGCAAATCAGCCAACACATCACGCGGCTGGGCTAATGCGGCCAAAGCAGCCGGGTCTTCTAGATCAAAATAGGGAAATTGATGCGCAGCCGCATAGCTTTTGGCCAACGTGGTTTTGCCAACTTGACGCGCACCCAGCAAAGCCAAGGCGCGAGATTCTGAGAGCCGCTGCACCATGACGGCATGCATCTCTTGTCGCTCAAAATTAACACTCATGATGCATCATATCACCTTGAAAATCGAAATAGCAGGTTTCGATTTTCAAGGTCTATTCGGATGCGTTGAGCTGCATCAAGCGCTCAGGCGTGCCTACATCCGTCCATTCGCCCTCATAGAGGCTCGCGCTCACGCGGCCTGCATCCATCGCAGTGCGCAGCAAAGGAGCAAGTGCGGTTTTGATGCCTTGGGGGTTGCCGGCGGGGATGTCGCAGAGCGGGGAGGTGAAGAAGGCGCGTTTGTAGAGAGCGACTGTGCTGAAGGTGTAGAGCTGGTGGCCAGCGTCTTTGTGGAGATTGAGTGCTTGGCCGCTTGGCGAGATGCCGAAATCGCCGCGTGGGTTGTGCGGCGGGTTGGGTACGAGCCACAGATGTGCGAGAGCGTCGCTCTGTGAGAAGCGCTCGTAAGCTGCGCGGCTGAATTCAAACTGCGGCATGAAGACATCGCCAGCCACCACCCAGAACACGTCTGCTAATTGCGGCAAGGCGCGGCAGATGCCGCCAGCAGTTTCTAAAGCACCACCAAAATCGCGGCCTTCGTGGGAGAACTGGAGCTGCCATACAGAAGCAGTCTGCTCCTGATTTGATAGCGCATTGCGCAATATTCTTGCCGGCGAAGTGCCATTTTCGCCTAAATTTTTCTTGGAAAAATGAGCTTCTATCTGTTCTCCAAGCCATGCGGTGTTAATGAGCTGATTGGCGAAGCCTTCGTGCAGCAGGGCTTCGATATGCCACTGCATCAGCGGCTTTCCGCGCACTTGGAGCAAGGGCTTGGGCGTGGAGTCCGTCAAAGGCCGCATGCGCTCGCCGCGACCAGCGGCCAAGATCACGGCTTGCGCTGACTGGGTGGATTCTGGGTTCATTCGCAAAGTATGAGTATGATGGTTAACCAAACTGTAATGCATGTGCGTTCGGTCGTCTTCATAGATATCTCAACACAAAGGAGTTCGCCATGGGTCTGATGGATTTCATCAAGAAGCAGTTTATTGACGTCATTCAATGGACGGAGGAGGGCGATGGCGTGCTCGCTTGGCGCTTTCCCATGCAAGACATGGAGATTCAAAACGGCGCGATGCTCACTGTGCGCGAATCGCAGATGGCACTCATTGTGAATGAAGGCAAAGTGGCCGATGTGTTTGGCCCCGGCTTGCACAAGCTCACCACGCAAAATATTCCGCTGCTGACCAATTTGCGAAATTGGGACAAACTGTTTGATTCGCCCTTTAAAACGGATGTGTATTTCTTCTCCACGCGCCAACAGCTGGATGCGAAATGGGGCACGCCGCAGCCGATCAGCATTCGCGACAAAGATTTTGGTGCGATTCGTTTGCGTGCATTTGGCAATTACAACTTTCGCGTGAGCGATCCAAGGCTGTTTCACACCGAAATCTCGGGCACGCGCGAGAGCTATGCAGCATCCGAGCTTGACGGCCAACTGCGTGGCCTCGTGTTGCAACACATCAGCAACGCGATCGCATCGAGCGGCATTCCCTTCCTCGATCTTGCTGCCAATCAGCAGATGTTTGCAGCGGCGCTGGTCAAAGCGCTGGAAGGCGAATTTGCCAAGATCGGTTTGAAGCTTGACGGCATGACGGTGCAAAACGTGTCGCTGCCCGAAGAGCTGCAAAAAATTCTCGATCAAAAAATCGGCATGGGCATGGTCGGCAACGACATGGGCAAATTCATGCAATACCAAACTGCGCAGGCCATTCCGAAGTTTGCAGAAGGTGGTGGCGCAGGCGGCGGTGGCTCAGGCATCGCGGGCGATGCAATGGGCATGGGCGCGGGGCTTGCTATGGGGCAAATCATGGCGCAAAACCTGCAAGCTGGCTTGCAGGGCGGCAATGTGGCCGCTGCTCAGGCCGCTCAGGCTGCAGCAAGCGTGAAGCCGGATGACGTGATGGGTATGCTGGAGAAACTTGGCGAGTTGAAGACCAAGGGCATTCTCACGGAAGAAGAGTTTTCAGCGAAGAAGGCTGAGCTTTTGAAAAAGCTGGTTTGAGGGGGCAAGAAATACGAATACCGGACGCGAAAGTTACGCGAAAGGAATACCAAAAAATACCAAGAAGAATTTTGTTGATGGCCTATGGTTTTCAATTCTTTTTCCTGTGTTTTTTTCGCGTCTTTCGCGTAACTTTGGCTGTTTCTTTCGCGTTCCGATCTGAATTCTTGCTTAGCATCACAAAAACATAACACGAAGAAAAGATGGTTGACTCTCTTCAAAGAGCCTATAAAGCCGCCTGCCCGGGCTGCGGCGCGGCGGTGGAGTTTCGCTCGCTGGGCAGCACGCATGCCGTGTGCGGCTTTTGCCAGAGCACCATAGTTCGCGATGGCGATGCACTCAAACGCATTGGCAAGATGAGCGAAGTGTTTGACGATTACTCACCGCTGCAGCTCTTCTCGCAAGGCAAATTCAACAGCGTCAATTTCACCGTTGTCGGACGCTTGCAATACAAAACGGAGGGCGGCAACTGGAGCGAATGGCTTTGCGCTTTGGACGACGGCACAGCGGCCAGTTTGAGTGAAGACAACGGCAGCTTCGTGTGGAGCGTGACGGCGAATACGCAGCGCACGCTGCCTAAACCTGAGCAATGGGTGCTTGGCAACACCACGGCGATCAACGGGCGCAGTTACAGCGTGGCTTCCATCCAAGAAGTTGCGCTCATGTCGGCGCAGGGAGAGCTGCCAAAGCTGCCGCCCATGGGCACGAGTTTTACGGTGGTGGAGCTTAGGAGTGCGCAGGGCGAGGTGATCAGCATTGATTACTCGACAGAGCCACCTTCGCTTGCATCAGGCACTTCAGTGGTTTTGGACAATCTCCAGCTCACGGGCTTGCGAGATTTAGAGAACGCCACCGGCCAAGGCGGCAAACAAGTCATTGGCCGCCACTTCAATTGCCCTCACTGTGGGAATGCGGTTTCGGTGAAACTGGAGACGAGCAAGAGCATCACCTGCGGCGCTTGCAACAGTGTGATTGATCTCTCACAAGGGATTGGCGGCGAGCTTGCGCACGCGCTGCAAGATGAGCCGGTCAAACCTTTGATCCCTTTGGGTAGCGTCGGCACGCTGCAAGGCAAGAGCTGGCAGATCATCGGCTTTCAGCATCGCATGGGCAAAGAAGTTGGCGATGAAGACGAGAGCTTCGGCTGGAGCGAGTATTTGCTCTACAACGCCAAGGCGGGCTTTCAATTTTTGGTGGATGCAGAAGATGGCTGGAGCCTCGTCAAGCCGACAACTGGCGCGCCTGAGGCGAAAACCAGTCGATTGGTGAGCTATCAGGGGAGTAGCTACACGCAACAATATGCCTACAAAGCCGAGACAAATTACGTGGCGGGCGAATTCTATTGGCGCGTGGAACGCGGGCAGACGACGTATAACGAAGATTACGCGAATGGCAAACTCGTGCTCTCGCGCGAGCAAAGCGCGGCGAGTTCACGGGCAAGTGCATCAGGCAAAGAAATCACGTGGTCGATCGGCAGCAAGCTAGAGGCGGCCACCGTGGTGAGCGCTTTCAAGCTCAAGGGGCAAGAGGCTGAGTTTCAAAGAAGCGATGCTTCACCTGTATCGGCAACCGCCAGCAGTCTTGGCGTAGGCGGTGTCATCATCGTGCTTTTGGTGATGCTGCTTTTGTTTGCAATGCTGCCCCGATGCAGCAGCGGATGCGATCCGCAGCGTGAGAATTGCTCAAGCGCCCGAAGCACAGGCGGCAGCTATGGCGGCTACAGCTCAGGCGGTGGACACAAATGATTTTTTCAAAGGAGATTCGTCATGATTGAATGGCTCAAACCCAGCGCTTTTATTGGCTCCATCGTCTACGCGCTGATTGGCGTGGTGATTTTTTGGCTGTGCTTTGTCATCATCGACAAAATCACGCCGTATAAATTGTGGGAAGAAATCGTGGAGAAGCAAAACGTCGCGCTTGCTCTTGTTGTGGCCGCGATGAGTCTGGGCATCTCCATCATCGTGGCTGCTGCGATTCACGGTTGATAGAAAAATTCAAAACTAGGTAACGCTAAAAGCGCGAAAAAACGCGAAAAACGCAAAAGTCTTTTTTTGAATCTTTCGCGCTTTTTGAATTATTTTTGTGTTTTTCGCGTTACCTAGTTTCTTATGAAAGTGCAGCCCCAAGCATCTGAAAAAGCGCCCGCTCCGATAGAGCTGGCGCTGCTCGCCAGCGTCTTCGTCGTGGCGGCTTGTGGTTTGCTTTACGAGTTGGCAGCGGGGGCGATTGCGTCCTATGTGCTCGGCGATTCGATCCTGCAGTTTTCCACCATCATCGGCACGTATCTCTTTGCCATGGGTGTGGGCAGTTGGCTGTCTCGCTATATTGATCGGCAATTGCCTGCGCAATTTCTGCGCATTGAACTCTTGATTGCGCTTGTGGGCGGCGCGTTGCCAGCGATTTTGTTTTTGACCAATGCATACGCGCCGCAAGGCTTTCGGCCTTTGCTTTACGGGCTAGTGCTGCTGGTGGGTACGCTGGTGGGGCTTGAGATTCCGATTGTGATGCGGATTTTGAAGCGCAACACGCAGCTCAAAGATTTGGTCTCGCAGGTGCTCACGTTTGATTATTTGGGGGCGCTGGCGGTGAGCATTGCGTTTCCGCTGTTGCTCGTGCCCCAACTGGGGCTCGTGCGCACGGGGCTACTCTTTGGCTTGCTGAATGCGGCTGTGGCGCTTTGGGCGCTGTGGCTCTTTCGCCATGAGCTGCGGGCTTTCAAGGCGCATTTGATCGCCGCTGTGGCGGTGATGGGGCTGCTCTTCGCGGCGTTTTTAGCTGCAGACCAAATCACAACGCTGGCCGAAGATAAGTTTTATCAAGACAGCATTGTGTTTACCGCCACCTCACCGTATCAGCGCATTGTGGTGACGAATGGCAAGGCGGGGCATCGGCTGTTTTTGAATGGGAATTTGCAGTTTGCAGAGCGCGATGAATATCGCTATCACGAAGCGCTCGTGCATCCAGCCCTGGCGGCGCATGGTGCGCCGAAGAAAGTGGCGGTGCTCGGTGGGGGCGATGGCATGGCGGTGCGCGAGATCCTGAAATACCCAAGCGTCGAGCAAATCACGCTAGTGGAGCTCGATCCGAATATGACGCAGCTGTTTTCTAAGAATGCGCAACTGGCCGCGCTGAATGGCAACGCACTCAAAACCGGTTTGCCGCATTCTGACAAGGTGATGATCGTCAACGCGGATGCGTTTAAGTTTTTAGAAAACACATCAGAAGTGTTCGACGTGATCATTGTGGATTTTCCCGATCCGAGCAATTTTTCATTGGGAAAACTGTATTCCACGTCGTTTTATGCGCTGCTCGATAAAGCGCTGTCTGCCAGCGGCTATGCGGTGATTCAAAGCACATCGCCCCTGGTGGCGCGCAAGAGTTTTTGGACCGTGGTGCGCACGATTGAAGAGGTGGGGCTTACAGCTTCGCCGTATCACGCCAATGTGCCCAGCTTTGGTGAATGGGGTTTCATCATTGCGAGCCGCAGGCCGTTTAAACCGGTGATCGCGCAAAGTGCTTTTCCAAAAGAACTGCGATTTTTGAATGCACAGACGCTGCCTTTGCTCTTTGATTTTCCAGTGGATATGGGGCGCGTCAAGGCCGAGCCTAATCGCATGAGCAACCAGACTTTGGTGCTCACCTTTGAGGAAGAATGGGGCAAGGTTGTTCGATGAAATTTGGGATGAATGTGGGGCTGAAGCGGCGTGATGTGCTGGGTATTGCTGCTGCGGCAGCATCTTTGGCAGCGTGCCAACCCGCGCCCAATGAGCTTGCCAAAATCAAAGGCGGATTTGTGGGCGTCTCGCAAGAGGCGGGCCATATTTTGCGAGAAGACAAGCTTCCTCAGTACGACGGCAGCCCGGTGAAAAAAGTTCACACGCTGATCGCTGGCGGCGGCGTGGCGGGCTTGTCTGCGGCGCGCGGGCTTCGCATGCAGGGGATGGAAGATTTTGTGTTGCTTGATTTAGAGTCAGAAGCCGGCGGCAATGCGCGTGGTGGCTCTACAGCAGGCATCACGCATCCGCTGGGTGCACATTACCTGCCTGTACCCTCTGACAGCGCTTCGGAAGTGCAAGATTTTTTGGACGAGCTGGGTTTGCGCAAGCGCATCTCAGGGCGCTGGGTGTATGACGAGAAAGCGCTCTGCCACAGTCCGCAAGAGCGTTTGTATTTCAATGGCGCTTGGCACGATGGTTTGCTGCCCACGCAAGGCATCAGCGCTGCAACTCAGACGCAGTATGAGCGTTTTGCAAAGCTTGTCGTGCAATGGCAAGGTACAGGTGCGTTCAGCGTGCCTTTGAAAGAAAATTTTAAGCAAAAACTGCTTCTAGCCGGCATAAATACTGCGCAGAGCGCTACTGTATTCATAGCATATCTCAATTCGCAAGGCCTCACCGATCCACATCTTCGCTGGTATTTAGATTACTGCTGCCGCGATGATTACGGCGCAGGGATTGATACGGTGAGCACGTTTGCCGGCATGCACTATTTCGCCGCGCGACATGGCTTTTCTGCGCCCGGCATGCAGGCCAGCGATAAAGATGGCGTGCTCACTTGGCCGCAGGGCAATGGTTTCTTAACGCAAGCCTTGGCCGCGCCTTTGAAAGAGCGTTTGCAAACGCAGCAGCTTATTTTGCGCATTGAAGAGGGCAAAAGCGATGTCGTGATTGACGCGCTAGATTTGCTCAGCCGCCGCGTGCAGCGCTACTCAGCCCAGCGCTGCATCGTTGCGCTGCCGTTGCATGTGGCTTCGCGCCTGATTGCGAATGCGCCAGATTTTTTGAAAGCAGCAGCGGCGAATGTGACGCATTCCAGTTGGTGGGTGGCCAACATTCATATTGACGCACCACTGCACGACAACGGCCACGGCGCTTTCCCCAGTTGGGACAACGTGATCTACGGAGGCCAAGGCTTAGGCTATGTAGATGCGATGCATCAAAGCACGCGCTCTGCTCCGGATGCCACGGTGCTGACTTACTATCAAGCAGAAGGCGCGGGAAAAGAGCCACGCCAAGCTTTGCTAAAGAGCACTTGGACGCAGCTACGAGATCGCGCCATCGCTGAAATCGCCATAGCGCATCCCGACATCACCCGCCGCACCCAGCAAATCAACATCACCCGCTACGGCCACGCCATGGCTGTGCCTACACCGCAATTTATAAGCCAAATCGGTCAACAGCCGGCGTATTTACTGCGTGAAGCGCTATCAAAATCAAAGCAATATGCTGCACGACACACGCCATCTACACAACGCCTTCGCTTCGCCCACAGCGATTGGAGCGGCATCAGCGTGTTTGAAGAAGCCTTCACGCGCGGCTTGCACGCCGTGATGGCATGAGCTGTCGCTGTGTTTTCTCGGTTTGGGCTAACCCTTCGCTACCGTCAGGGCTGGATACGCTTTGCGTATCAAACCTTTGCGAGCCCTTTGATACCTCATGGCGAACGGTTATCAAACCCCACCGCGCTCCAGCGCGTTCACAGCTGCCTTGCCAGGCGCAAACAATTGCATCAGCGTGGCCATGAGCGAGCGCGCCTTTGCCGAATGGTCGCCTCCGAAATTGCAAACATACACATCCAAAGTCACGGCATTCTTCTCTGGCCATGTGTGGACGCATAAATGGCTCTCGGCGAGAAGCACCGTCGCCGTCACGCCGCTTGCGCTGCCATCTTCACTGGGGAATGTGTGAGCCAATTGCGCCACCGCTTGCAAGCCAGCATCTTGCACCGCCTTGACACAAACGGCCATAAGGCGATCAGCGTGAGTCAGCAAAACCGCATCGCATTTGCAATCAGATAAATCGGCAGTAAGGTGAAGTCCTTGCATGTTCTCATCCTAGCGCATGCTGGTTGCCGTAACTCGAACAAACCAAGCCGCCGGCACAGCCCGTTAAAATTACGGGCTTCCCCCACCCATATTTCAATTTTCCACTCATGAGCGCAAACACACAAACCATGGCGAATGCCATCCGAGCCTTGTCGATGGACGCTGTGCAAGCGGCCAATTCCGGCCATCCTGGTGCGCCGATGGGCATGGCGGATATGGCTGTGGCGCTTTGGGGCGATCACGTTCAACACAATCCAACAAATCCGCATTGGGCTAACCGCGATCGCTTCGTGCTCTCCAACGGCCATGGCTCGATGCTGATTTACTCACTCTTGCATCTCACGGGCTATAACTTGCCGATTCAAGAGCTTAAGAATTTCCGCCAGCTCCACAGCAAAACTGCTGGCCACCCCGAAGTGGGCGTCACGCCCGGTATCGAGACGACCACTGGGCCGTTGGGACAAGGCATCACCAATGCAGTGGGCATGGCGTTGGCAGAGAAGCTGCTGGCCGCTGAATTCAATCAACCAAAGCATGCCATCGTTGACCACTACACCTACACTTTCCTAGGCGATGGCTGCATGATGGAAGGCATCTCGCACGAGGCTTGCGCGCTGGCGGGCGCGTGGAAACTCAATAAACTTGTCGCACTGTATGACGACAATGGCATCAGCATTGATGGGCAAGTTGCGCCATGGTATGTTGACGATGTGGCTGGCCGCTTCAAAGCCTATCAGTGGAGCGTGATTGGCCCGATTGATGGGCACGATGCAAAAGCCGTGAGCCGCGCGATTGCGGATGCAAAAAAATCCGCCACACAGCCCACGCTCATCATCTGCAAAACGCACATCGGCAAAGGCAGCCCAAACCGCGCGAATACTTCAAAAGCTCACGGCGAGCCGCTGGGCAATGACGAAATCAAGCTCACGCGCGAGGCGATCGGCTGGAATCACGCGCCTTTTGAGATTCCAAAAGATGTGTATGCCGCTTGGGATGCGAAAGCAACAGGCGCAAAAAAAGAAGCTGCATGGAATGAGAAATTTGCGTCTTACGCAAAAGCCTATCCAGCGCAAGCCGAAGAGTTCAAGCGCCGCATGGCAGGCGTGTTACCTAAGGGCTTCTCGAAAATCGTGGCTGAGACTTTGGCGGCTACGCACACCAAAGCAGAAACAGTTGCCAGCCGCAAAGCCAGCCAGCTTGCGCTCGAAGCGTTCACCGCAGCCCTGCCCGAGCTGCTCGGCGGCAGCGCGGATTTGACCGGCTCGAATTTGACGAACACCAAATCCACACCAGCCCTGCGCATTGACCTTGCAGGCGATGTGAAGCGTGATGCCGATGGAAAGTTGGGAAGACACATCAACTATGGCGTGCGCGAGTTCGGCATGGCGGCCATCATGAATGGCTTGGCGTTGCATGGCGGCTTTATCCCGTATGGCGGCACGTTTTTAACATTCAGCGACTACAGCCGCAATGCGATTCGTATGGCAGCGCTCATGAAGCAGCGCGTGATTCATGTGTTCACGCATGACTCGATTGGCCTCGGCGAAGATGGTCCGACGCACCAATCGGTGGAGCATGCAGCCAGCTTGCGCTTGATCCCGAATTTGGATGTATGGCGCCCCGCAGACACGCTGGAAACAGCAATTGCTTGGGCTACGGCATTGGCTAATAAAACGCGCCCTACCGCGCTTTTGCTTTCGCGTCAAAACCTTCCCTATCTCCAGAAGCAAACCGCAGATAACATTGACAAAGGCGCTTACATTTTGAGCGAGCCCGAAGATATTGGCATGAAGAAGAAAGCGCAGATCGTGCTCATGGCTTCTGGCTCAGAAGTGGGCTTAGCGATGGATGCGCAAAAACTGCTTGCTACGCAAAAAATAGCAGCGCGCGTCGTCTCCGTGCCGAGCACCACGACTTTTGATCGTCAAACCGCAATGTACAAAGCGTTCGTGTTGCCGAGCAGTCTGCCGCGCGTCGCGGTCGAGATGGGCGTCACAGATGGCTGGTGGAAATATGGCTGCGCAGCTGTTGTTGGCCTTGATACGTATGGCGAATCTGCACCTGCGCCAGTTTTATTCAAGCATTTCGGATTTACAGCGCAAAATGTGGCTGACACTGCGCGCGCTGTGCTCGCTAAGCGTCGCTGATCGTGCAGTTAAACGCATGGGTTGATTTCATTTCACAACGAGGAACAAATATCATGAAAAAATGGCTTTTTATCGCGAGTGCTTTGCTCGCTATCGGCGCACAAGCGCAAACCCTGAGCGGCTTGAAAATTGAGCCCGCTGCGCCAAAAGTGGGAGAAGTCGTGAAAATCACGTTAGATTTCTCCAACGCAGACACGCCTAATTGCGGCATGAAAATCGTCTTCGGTGATGGTGGTGCAACTGAGGCCAAAATCAATCAAGCCAAAGATGTGCCTTACGTGTTGAGCCACACCTATGCCAAGCCCGGCAACTACACCGTGATTGCTGAGCCCAAGCGCTCTGGCTCGGTGCTCAAATGCGCCGGCAAAAACATCAACAAAGCGATCACCGTGGTGGCAGTTCCAATTGCAGCCACAGCCACAGCCGCAACCGCTGCTGCGTCCATGCCGGCCGCCAGCGCGGCCAAAGTTATGCCTGCCAAGGCCACCACACCTTGTCCTGAGGGCTGGAGCCTTGCCAAGCCTGGCGTCAGCAAAAAGACGCAATCGTTTACGTGCTCTGCCAAGGCCGGCACAAAGATCCCTGAGCCCAAAGTGGCTTGCCCAGGCGATCTGACCTACTTTGACAACAGCAAAAAAGGCCAGCTTGGCTGCCGCGTTTAATCGCAGTATGTCGGTTTAAAAGCCTTCAGCAAAGAGGCGCAGAGCAGTTTTGTTTTGCGCTTCTTGACTGAATGTTTTGATTTTTTTATCAGGAGAGAAGCAATGACGATCAAACTGGGTATCAATGGATTTGGCCGCATCGGCCGAATGGTGTTTCGCGCTGCGGTGCAAAATTTTTCCGATATTGAAGTGGTTGGTATCAACGATCTGCTTGAGCCCGACTACCTTGCCTACATGCTCCAGTACGACAGCGTGCATGGCCGTTTCAAGGGCACGGTATCGGTGGATGGCAACACACTCGTTGTGAATGGCAAACGCATACGCTTGACTGCCGAGAAAGATCCCTGCGCACTCAAATGGAATGAAGTGGGCGCAGATGTGGTGCTGGAAGCCACAGGCCTGTTTCTCACCCAAGATGCGGGCGAAAAGCATTTGGCTGCTGGCGCAAAAAAGGTGATTTTCTCTGCCCCGTCAAAGGACGACACACCGATGTTTGTCTATGGCGTCAACCACACAACCTACGCCGGACAAGCCATCATCTCCAACGCAAGCTGCACCACCAATTGCTTGGCGCCCGTGGCCAAAGTGCTCAACGACAAATGGGGCATCAAGCGCGGCTTGATGACGACTGTTCACGCCGCCACGGCCACACAGAAAACCGTCGATGGCCCAAGCAATAAAGATTGGCGCGGCGGGCGCGGCATTTTAGAAAATATCATTCCCTCTTCCACAGGCGCTGCCAAAGCCGTTGGCGTGGTGATCCCTGAGCTCAATAAAAAGCTCACTGGCATGGCGTTTCGCGTGCCCACCAGCGACGTGTCGGTGATTGATTTGACGGTTGAGCTGAACAACCCAGCAACGTATGCGGAAATCTGCGCAGAGATGAAAGCGCAAAGCGAGGGCGCTATGAAGGGCGTGCTCGGTTACACCGAAGACAAAGTAGTCGCCACCGACTTTCGCGGCGAAGTGTGTACCAGCGTGTTTGACGCCGATGCCGGCATCGCACTTGACAGCACTTTCATCAAAGTCATCAGCTGGTATGACAACGAATGGGGTTACTCAAATAAGTGCTTGGAAATGGTGCGGGTCGTGAGCAGTTAAGCGACGCACAAATTCCAGCCAACTTGTATCGCAAACTGCGAAAAGTCACCGGCGCATGCTACAAAGTGGCATGCGCCATTTTTTATTGCCCTTTCTCATTGCTGTTTGCTTGCCCATCGCCCCTGCTTGGGCGCAACCGACGCTCGCTGCCAACGGCCTGATCATCCAGCTCAGGCCAAGTGCGCAACTAACATCGAGTCGAGATTTGCCCAGCGTGGCGCATACCAAAAGAGAAAGCCTCGCGCATGAGCGCATGGCTGCCGTAGCGCAGGGCTCAGGCGTGAAAGGTTTTGCGCATCGGCATTTGAGTGGTGAGCATCGCCTGATGCGCTTTGCAAAGCCATTGCAGGGCGTGGAGCTTGATGATGCGATGCGCCGCTTGCGGCTGCACCCTGATGTGGCTTCGGTCGAGCCCAATGTGCGCATGCAGCTGGCGCAAGTGCCAAGCGACACGAATTTTGCCTTGCAATGGCATCTGGGCAGCCGCTCAGGCGCCCCTTCTGCGCTCAATATGAGCAGTACGTGGGCGATCACCACAGGCACGTCATCCATCACCGTAGCGGTGCTGGATACCGGCGTGTTGCGCAGCCATCCTGATTTGCTGGCCATGGGCAGCCGGTTGTTGGCTGGCTACGATTTTGTAGAAGACTTGACGTTTTCCAACGATGGCAGTGGGCGCGACGCGGATGCGAGTGATCCTGGTGACTGGGTGACGCTTGCCGAATCACGCTCCACACTTTTTTCGCAAGTCGGTTGCGGTGCTGCGGACAGCTCGTGGCACGGCACATTTATCGCAGGGCAGATCGGCGCCGCCACCAACAACGCTGCAGGGGTGGCTGGCTTGAATTGGAATGTGAATGTCTTGCCGGTTCGCGTGTCGGGCAAATGCGGCGCGGATTTGTCGGATATTTTGGATGGCATGCGCTGGGCAGCTGGTTTGCCGGTCGATGGCGCACCGATCAATGCGAATCCAGCCCGAGTTATCAACTTAAGCTTCGGCGGTGACCGCACTTGCACCTCCAGCTATCAAAGTGTGATTGATGAGTTGGCCGCACGTGGCACCCTGGTGGTGGTGGCTGCTGGCAATGGTTCGGGCACACAATCGCGCCAGCTCAAGCGCCCGGCTGATTGCCGTGGCGTGATGGCCGTGGGTGCAGTACAACGCGATGGCCTTAAAACGGCATACTCCTTTGTTGGCTCAAATATGGCTTTGATGACCACGGGCGGGCATGGCAACAGCACAAGTACTTTGCTGTTGTCTACCGACAATGCGGGTTTGACATCGCCTGCCGCGCATACCTACGATTACAAGGCCGGCACCAGCTTTGCTGCGCCGCTGGCTGCTGGCGTGGCTTCGTTGATGTTGGCGATCAATCCCAACCTGTCGCCCGATGCCTTGGTTGCGCGTATGAAAAATAGCGCATGGCCGCATCAAAGCTTGGCTGGTGCGCCCAGTTGCAACACTGCTGATACCGTTTCCTGCATTTGCACAACCGTTGTGTGCGGTGCAGGGCTACTCAATCCGCAGGGCGCTGTGCAGCAGTCATTCAATCCGGCGGCGGTCATTTCGCCGATCGGTCGCCCCGGCTTGGGCGCAACGGTTGTGCTCGATGGTCGTACCAGCCGTGCCGTGGGCACGGCAAGTGTGGCCAGCTTTGCATGGAGCCAAGTCGAAGGCGCAGCCGTCAGCCTGCCAAACGCCAATGCGTCTGTAACGCAGGTGATCTTGCCCAACATGGCGGGCGGTTTTGTGTTCAAACTGAGCGTTACCGACACGCTCGCGCGCACCGGCGATTCCGAGCTTTACATCAGCATTGAAGCGCCTGCTGCTGCGAGCAACGCGTCTGGTGGTGGAGGCGGGGGTGGCGCTGACCTTTGGCTCGCGTTCGGTTTGCTGTTGCTTCTCGCAGCTGGCTGTTTAACGCAAAGTTTAAGTAAAAAACGCCGTTAGCCGGCGTATATACTGCGTAGAGTGCTATTTAAATAATAGCAATCAGTTGCTCGGTGCTTGCAGCAAATTCGCCAACTCGACCGCAGACTTCACACCCATTTTTTCAAACACCCGAGCGCGATGCACCTCGACGGTACGCACGCTGATTTGAAGTTGGTCTGCAATCAGTTTATTCGGCAGGCCTTGTGTGACGAGGCGCATCACGTCGCGCTCGCGCTCGGTCAGCTCGGCCATGCGGCCATCCATTTGCTTGCGGCCTTGCAGTTGCGCCAACGCTTGCGCACTGAGCACCAGCGCTTGCTCAATGCGGTCGACCAACGCATTGTCAGAAAAAGGCTTCTCGCAAAAATCAAAAGCCCCGCGCTTGACCGCGTCGACCGCTGTGGGCACATCGGCATGTCCTGTGAGAAAGATCACCGGCAGCGTGTCGGCCCAAGGCAGAGCGAGTAGTTTTTCAAACAAAGCCAAGCCGCTCATGCCGGGCATACGCACATCCAGCAACACGCAACATGCTTGGCGCGGTGCAGCAGATTGGACCATTGCCCAAAACTCTTGCGCATTGGTATAGCCTTCGTGCAAATGCCGGCGCGAGCGAAGCAGCCAAGCCAGGGCATCGCGCACGCTGGCATCGTCGTCCACGATATAGATCAGAGAATCAACCGGTTTGACCATTGCCTCAGTTTGCCACAGCGTGCGCATTTGGCGTATGGGTGGAAGCCACAGGCAAAGTGAAAATAAAAATGGCGCCGTGCGGCTGATTGGGCTCAAAGTGCAAAAAACCACCGTGCTGTTCGACCACGGTGCGGCACAGGCTCAGGCCGAGGCCCATGCCATCCGGCTTGGTGGAAAAAAACGGGGTGAACAACTGCTTGGCGATCTCCTCGGTGATGCCTTGCCCATGATCAGCTATAGAAAATTCTAGCCATTGCGGTGAAGCAGCGAGCCTGCGCACTCGGATCACTAAAATGCGCTCGGCCATCGGCGTGGCCTCCATCGCTTGGATCCCATTGCGAGCCAGATTAAGCAGCACCTGCTCGACCATGATGCGATCAACTCTGACGCGAGGGCAATCGCGCACACCTTGCAACTGCACTTGCACAACAAGCTTGCGCGCTTGCAATTGCACCAGCGGCATCACCGCATCAAACAGCGATTGCGCAGCGACCGCCTCGTGCCGGCTCTCGCGCCGCCGCACAAAATCATGCACTGACTTGATCACTTTTCCTGCACGTTCGGCTTCGCTTGCAATGCGCGCCAGCGCGTGAGAGACATCACGCACCGGTACAGCCGCAGCGCCTGCCATCATGTTGACTGTGCCCGTGGCGTAGCTGGAGATGGCGGCCAGCGGTTGGTTTAGCTCGTGACTGATGAGCGATGCCATCTCGCCCATCGTAGCCAAGCGTGCGCTGGCCTGCACGCGCTCTTGCGAGGCGCGGGAGATTTCCTCCATGCGGCGCTGCTCGCTGATATCCACGATCGCGCTCATCCAGCCGCTTTGTTGGCCCAATGCGTCAATCAGCGGCGCCTCAAACACCAGCACAGCAAAGCGCGAGCCATCTTTGCGCATAAACACGGATTCATAGCCATCGCGTGCTGGCAAGCTGCCCGACAGGCGAACCGCTTGGCGCTGCTGGTACTCATCAATCAGCTCAGGCGGCCAATAAGGCATCGGCGCAATGCATCCAATCAACGCCTGCGGTTCAAATCCGGTCATCGCGCAGAAAGCGGGATTGACATAGCTGATGCGCCCGCTCATATCACGTGCTCGCAGTCCCGTCACAAGAGAGTCTTCCATCGCCTTGCGAAATGCCAGCGCATCGGCCAGCTCTCGCTCGGCTCGCAAGCGGCGGTTGATATCGCGCCCCAGCAAAGCCAATACGATCAAAAGCGCCAACGACATCACAGTGACCACTGCGGTGAGCACATTGGGAAACAAATCAGGCGTACTGCGCCAACTGTCTACGCGCAGCATCAAAGTGTTGCCAGGCAAATCGAGCAGTTGCAAGCCGGTGAACATGCGGCCACCGCGTCGCATGGTTCCTAAAATCGCCAGGCGTGTGCCATCTGGCTCGGTAAACGACAGCTCTTGCCCGCGAAGCGTCGCCTTGCCCACCATCTCTACCAACACAGTTTGCAGTGCATACACCGCCACGGTATAGCCTTGGTGCTGACCTGCGGGCAGCAGCGGCAAACACAACTCCATCAACTCCAAGCCCTGCCCCGATATGCTGGGCGAGAAATGACTGGGCGCATACACCGGCCCGCTTTGACGGCGAGCGCGTTCGCATGCCAATTGCAAATCACCAAACGCGAGATCACGTGGCGTGATCCCCAGCGGCGAAGGCATTTCGTTCAAATAGGGGCTGCTGACGCGAGCGATCAACGTGAAGCTCGCATCGCGCCACTCTAGACTGGCTAATTCGCGGCGGCTGCGCAGCAGCTCCTCGGCATCGCTGCGCCATTGAGGCAGGCTGACGCGAAGGCCTTGCAGGCTTTGCACATTGCGCGTGAGCCCAGCGCGCACATCGCTGGCGGCATCTTGCGCATCACGATCAGCGCGCGATTGCACCTGATCCGCCTCATACCGCCCAGCCAGCCAAATCAAGGTGACAAGCAAACCCGCCACAAGGGCGAGCAACACCAGCCACAGCGCCATGCGTCGCGTCGGTAACCAACGCAGCAGTGCCGCTTGCCTCAGCGCCGCTGTGTGTGCCAGAGTCACAGCAGGCGGTGCGCCAACGCGGGCAATTGTTGGCGGCGCAGCTGCATGGCTTGCCAATCGAGCTGCGCAGCCGCCAAACCAGCACCCGTATCGCGCTGCGCCAGCACCCGCCCCCAGCTATCGACCACCATCGAATGCCCCCAAGTTTGGCGGCCATTGTCGTGCTGGCCGCCTTGCGCGGGTGCGATGACGCAGGCTTGGTTTTCAATAGCGCGTGCCCGGATCAACGTTTCCCAATGGTCTAGCCCCGTCGTGTGTGTGAAGGCGCTCGGAATCAACAGCAGATCAGCTTGAAGAGCACGATACAACTCAGGAAAGCGCAGGTCATAGCAAACCGACAGGCCGACGCGCCACGTGTGCCCATCACGTGAAGCCAAATCGAAAGCAACGGGTTGTGTGCCCGCTTGCAGTACACGCGATTCATCGTAGTGCTCGCTGCCATTGTCAAAAGCAAAAAGATGCATTTTGTCGTAGCGCGCTGCTTGTTGGCCATCTGGATTAAAAACAAGGCAAGCGTTGAATACGCGGTCTGGCGCATTACTTTTAAGTGGCAGTGTGCCGGCTACGATCCACACCCGATGCGCAAGAGCTGCTTGCCGTAGCGCATCTTGCAGCATGCCTTGGCCTGGCGTTTCAGCAATCGCAAGTTTGTCGGTATCGCGCTTGCCGAGCAGGCAAAAATACTCGGGCAAAGCAAGCAATTCGCAGCCTTGATCTGCGCCACGCGCAATCCAATCAAGAGCGGTTTGCAGGTTAAGCCCGACATCGCTACCCGAGACCATTTGAATCGCGGCAACTTTCATGGTTTGGCAACTCCGGCAGGTTCTGGTGTGATCGTGGCTGTGGCGGCGGGAGCCGAGGGTTGCGTGGCTGGCGAGATGCTGTTGCGTTTGACGCGCACCATCTGCGGGTCTGCCCAACTGCCGGAGATTTGAAACTCTTGGGTGGCCGCTTCAATCAGCGGGCGGCGCAATATCAGTTGTGCCAAAAATGTGCCCAAACCAATCGCTGGGTTGATCGCAGCAGCGACCAAAGAGGCCGTGCCAGCATTGAGTTCGGGCACCACCACGACTTTCATGTCTTGCGTTTCGCGTGCGATATTGGCCGAGCCTTCCATCAGCACAGCG
Source organism: Variovorax sp. (assembly GCA_043755865.1). GTDB lineage: Bacteria > Pseudomonadota > Gammaproteobacteria > Burkholderiales > Burkholderiaceae_C > JANMDU01. Next base: position 22,401 of record JAYUSD010000106.1, read on the forward strand.
GCGTTGACGCCCTTCATTTGCAAATTGTTGGTGAAAGCGACGCCTTGGTCAATTTTCACATCGCCGCGAATGAAGTCAAAAGCAAAGCCTTCGCTAAATACATCTTTAAAGTCTAAAGCGAGCCGACGCGGCAAGGATTGCAAGCTGAGCACGCCCAGCAGCTTGGCAATCCCTGGATCGGCTTTGAGAAACTGTCCCGATTCGACATTGATGCCAAAGCCGCCGGTCATGCTTGGATAGTCCATCGCCCAAGGCGCGCCCATCCAAGCCACTTGGCCTTGCATGCTGCCCTTGCCGCGAGCAATGACTTTGTCTTGCCCAAAACGTTTAAGCAGCTCGCCTGCGTTGTTGATATCGAGTTTGAAATTAAGTGCTGTGCGGCGGCGCTCGCTGCGCACCGCGCTTTGCTGCGCACCGATCAATGCCCAGTTTCCAGTGGCGTTAAACTGCGCCTCTGGCATGCTCACATACAAGCGCGAGAGCCGCCATTCCCGCACGCCAGCGCTCTCGCGGTTAAGCGCCTCCAGCTCGACGCGCCCCATGCGTGTGCCGCGCAACTCGAAATCTTCCACCACCACATCGAGCGCCGGAATGCTGCTGGGCTGCTGGTCTAGTGTGGCTTCAATATCTGCGGCAGTGGCAGCGGCCAAAGACAAGCGTGCCAGCCGCGCATAGACGCGCCCTGAGTTGTTGTTGCTGGGCTGGCGGTATTCAATGTAGCCATTGAGCTCGCGCGCATCTAGGTTGGCTCGCCAGGTCAGATCTTCACGCGAGCCGCCCACCACCACATTGTGCAAAGTACGGCCCTGAATCGTGAGCTCACGCGCACGCACGGCCAGCACAGAGGGTAAGTAAGCCAAGGTTTCGTTGCTTAAGCCTGCTGAGGGCACAACCGCGTTTGCTACTTTTGCGCCGACCGTCGCCGCGCCGCTTAGCAGTCTTTCCCAAGCATCCAAATCGAGTTGCGCAAAATTGATGTTTGCCGCTACGCCGGGCTCGTCGTTGCCGGCAACGGATTCGCCAGCGGCCAAACCCACGCCAATGCGCCCGCGCACGACGCGCGGCGTGTCAGTGGATATGTCGCGCAAGTAGCTGATCGTTGCCAGTGAGCCGAGATCTAAACTGATTTGGTCTTGCAGTTTGCGGCCGTCAGCAAGCGATTCGCGGATCAGCGAATTGTCGTAGCGCAAGGGCAGCAAAGCCTCTGCTGTTTTGACGAGTGGCTGCGGCAAATTGAGCGCAAGCCCTTGTAAATTGCTGCTCACTGCGATTTCAGGGAAACCCCGGCGAAAGCTCAAATTGGCCACGTAAGCTGCGCTGCCGGTGGCCCGAGCAGCGATGCGCGAGACGTAGCCCAATTCTTTGGCTTGACGCAAACCCTCAGCGGAGAACGTGCCTTGCGCGCGCAATGCGACGCTCACATCATTGGCGCTCGCGTTCGGGCGGCTGCCGCCGTCGATGCGCAGCTCGCCGCCAAAGGCGCGAGCCGTCGCGTCGCGCACACTAAAGCCTTTTTCATTGAACAAAACCTGCCCTTTAGCCAGCTGCAAAGCGGGCGACTGCGGCGTGAACTGCACATCATTGCCCGGTAGTGTCACAGTGCCTTGCACGCGGGTGTTTTCGAGCTCGCCAATGGGAAGCAACAAGCGCAATTTGAGATCGGTTTGCCCATTGATGCTGGTTTGCGCCAAAGCTTTGCTGCTGATCTCCAGCAAAGGCGTGGTGTTGACGAGTGCGACGACTTCCGCCGCGTTGCCGCGCGCCTCCGCGCTGATCACCACTTGCTGCTTTTGTGTGAGATCGGCAATCGAGGCCTCTACTTTGCTGAGCGCCAAACTGGGCGCGCCTGCGATGCGCGCGGTCGCACCGCGCACAGCCATCGACTGGCGATCAAACAGCAACTCGCCGTTGATTTGCGTCAGTGCAGGCCAGAGCAGACCACCGGATGGCAGGAGCCTGCGCGGCACGTAATCTAGCGTAGCACCGGTAATAGTAGCGGCGATGCGCAATTCGCCTTTGGCAGGATCGGTAAAGGGCATGTCAAACAAATCGCCCTTAATTTTGAAACTGCCAAGGCTTGCTTTGCCTTGCACCACGGCGTCGCGAACATATTGCCTTGCCGAAGGCAATATGGTCATCGGCAAATAGCGATAAACCCGTGTGCCCTCGGCGCGGGCGAACGTTCCTTGCAAATCCAAAAGCCCGGGGAAGCGCGATTTGGCGCCGCTTTTGGCCGGATCGGCCGTTTGCCAGCGCGCCGTGCCATCGCCCTGCAAGTCTGCATTGGCAAATTTGAGCTGGGTCATCTGCACTTGCCATTGCTCAGTTGAGAGCTGCCAATTGAGCTCGGTGGTAAATTGGTCAAATGGCACAGTGGGTTCTTCAAACGCGCCGGGCAAGGTGATGCTGCCGCGTTCAATTTGCAGTTTTGCATTGCCACTTTTGTCGTTGAATTTAAAATCAATGTTTGCATTGCGTACACCCGGATGCCACAGCTTGGGCATTGTGCGGGTGCTGCTATCAGCGTGTGCAGAAGTCGCTGGCGCTGTGCTTGTGGCCCGAGCGCTGCGCTCGCTGCTGGCCAAAAGGCTCACGCCTTGCGCGGCACCTTGCACTTCGTATTGGCGAGGTTCATCAATCTTGCCTTGCCATTTGGCTTGGAGATTTGACATCAAGCCTTGAGGTTGTAAGTCACTCAGCCAAGCGTGGACGGTGGCATCAAGTGGCAAGCGGTCTGAAATCAGCGCAAGGGCGGCCAGATCAAGCTTGTCTGCTGCAAATTCCCCAGCTGCTTTGGTGGGATCGTCTCTGCCAGACAAAGCCAAGCGCACATTGCCGCCCGGCCAGCGCACGCTGCTGCGCAGCTCAAAACCCAATTGCTCGGTGCGCAGCGCCAAGCTGCCCGTATCGAGCGCCAAATTAAAGCGACCCGATAAAGTGTTCATCACCAAGGGTTGCAAGTCTGAGCGCAGACGCACGCTCACATCGGCCAAAGCGATATCTGCGGTGGCTTCGCGCACCACACCTTTGTCTAAAGCGAGCCAGCCGCGCAATTGCCCATGGCCTTGATCGATGTCTACACCCAACTGCGCGTATTGACGTAATTGGCGCACATCAACACGCGGCAAATCAGCATGCATGAGCCCTTGCCAGCTGCGCCAGTCGCCGGGGTGCTGGCTGAGCATGGGGCCGCGGAAATCGCCCATCAAATTGAAGCGCGCGCCCCATTGCGGCGGTGGCGTAGCATCCATACGAATTTGATGGCGCCGGCCACGGTTGCGCAAATACAGATCGACTTGCGTCAAGCTCAGCGGTGGCGCACCGCGCAGTTCATCCGTCCAGCGCACAGTGCCCGAGCGGATCACGATCTCGTCTTGCGCAAACAGCCAATCGGCAGCCACTGTGGTGTCGGTGGTTTGTGTGTTGGACTCGGTCACATCCAACCCGGCCACCGTGATACGGCCTTGCGCGTTGCGATGAACAGCCAGTTCGGGTTGCTCAATCAGCAATTGTGCAAAGCCCAAATCCAGCAGCGACTGCGGCGAGACGGCGGCGGTGATGGTTTTGAGTACCAATGCATCACGGCCAAGTGAGTCCAACAAGCGCACTTGACTCATCTCAAAAGTCGGCATCAGGCCGTTGATGCGAGCGGAAATTGTGCCGATACGGACCGTGACGCCCATGGCTGCGCTGAGTCGGTTTTCCAGCTGCGGGCGAAATTCTCCGATTCGCGGCACAATCAGGCCATAAATCGCGATCCACGCCAGTGCAATCAGGCCCGCCAGCACCGCGCTGCTCCACCACAGCACAGATGCCAAGCCTGAAATCCAACGCAAGCTTTTTGATGGCTTGGGCTGACTGCTGGTGGAGTCGGATAACGACACGATAGATAAAGTACTGGACATGCTTGAGGCTGACAACGTAATTATGACTCTCTTGCCGGCATCGGATGATCCCGCGCCGCCGGTTTCCAGTCTGGCATTTGCCCAACCTTGGCGTGAGGCTTGGAGTAGACAAGGCTTCGCAAGTTTCTCGCGTTATGCCACACGGGTGAGGCGGCGCTATGAAGCGCAAATGCAGCTCTTGCCCGCAGGCGTGCCAATGCAAGCGTCGATGCACCATTGTTACGCCGCGCTACAAAATAGTCACGATATGCCCAGCAGCCTGCGCGTCACGCGCGCTCTGGTGATGGAGCGCTTGATCACCCTCGATTGCGATGCGCATTTGCCGCTCGCGCAAGTCACTGGTTGTATGACGGCTCTGGCCGAATGGTCTTTGTCGCTGGCGCTGCATCATGCGAGCAGCCAACTACAAGGCTTGCACGGCATGCCCCGCGGCAGCGATGGCCAGATCAGCGCCTTATGGATCGTCGGTATGGGCAAACTGGGTGCGCGAGAGCTCAATGTCTCCAGCGACATTGATTTGATCTTTGTGTATTCCCACGAGGGTCAAACGGCGGGCTCCGATGCGCAGCAGCGGGGCAGTATCAGCAACCACGAGTATTTTCAAAAGCTGGTGCGTAACGTCTGCCAGATGCTCTCAGATGTGAGCGAGCATGGCTTTGTGTTTCGCATTGATCTGGCGCTGCGCCCGCATGGCAATTCTGGGCCGAGCGCTGTCTCGTTAGCTGCGTTGGAAGATTATTTTCAAGCCAGTGGCCGCGAATGGGAGCGATTTGCTTGGCTGAAAAGCCGCGTGGTGGCTTGTACTGAGTTGCCGGAAGGCGCAGTGGCTCTGCGTGAGGCGGTTCGCCCTTTTGTCTATCGACGTTATTTAGATTACGGCGTGTTTGAAGCGCTACGCCAATTGCACAACCAAATCCGCGAGCATGCCAGCCGCCGCGCGGCTGGCCGGCCAGAGCGTGCGAATGACGTGAAGCTGTCTCGCGGGGGCATTCGCGAGCTGGAATTCATTGTGCAGGTGCTGCAAGTGGTGCGCGGCGGGCAGTTTCCTGAGCTGTGCACACGGCCCACACTCAAGGCTTTGCAGCGCATCTCTGCGGCTGGCTTGATGCCACTTGACACGGCGCAAGCTCTGGCGCGCGCCTATGAATTTTTACGCCACACCGAGCATCGCATTCAGTATTTGGATGACCAACAAACCCATATCCTGCCTACACAAGACGATGATTGCGCATGGCTATCGCAGAGCATGGGTTATGCGGATTGCTGCGGCTTTCTCTCGGCACTTGATGCCCATCGTGAGCTGGTTGCCAGTGAGTTCGATAAGTTGCTCGGGCAAGACAAACCATGCAAAGGCTGCGGCAGCTCCACGGCATCGGACAGCAGTGATTTAAGCGAAACGCTCGCTAGCCTGCCCGAGACACTGAAAACCCGTGTGCAGCAATGGCAAGAGCATCCGCGCATTCAAAGCCTCAAAGAAGAATCACGCCAGCGCTTAACGCGCTTGGTGCAGCGCATGGCGCAGTGGTTGCGCGAGGGCAGCGTCACTGAGTCGGCTGCTTTGCGCTTTGCCGATTGGCTGGAGCCTCTGCTGCGCCGCGAGGCGTATCTGGCCTTGCTACTCGAGCGCCCGGCCGTGCATGAGCGTTTGCTGCGCGTGCTGGGTGCGGCGCGTTGGCCGCAGCGTTATTTAATGCGCAATCCGGGTGTGATTGATGAGCTGGCCAGCGAGAGCATTTTGGCTGAGCGTTTTGATGCAGCGCAGTTTGCGCAAGAGTTACAACAACGCCGCGCGGCTTTGCAAGGCAGCGGGCAGGGCGATGAAGAAAGCCTGATGGCGCTCTTGCGCCGCGCGCAGCAAGCCGAGCTGTTTCGCATTCTCGTGCGCGATTTGGAAGGCCGCATCACGGTCGAGCAAGTGGCCGATGATTTGAGCGCGTTGGCCGATACCGTGTTGCGCGTGAGCACGCAATGGGCTTGGGAATTCATCAAAGACACGCATGTGCCAGAGCCGCGTATCGCCATCATTGGCTATGGCAAGCTGGGCGGTAAAGAGCTGGGCTATGGCAGTGATTTAGACATCGTCTGTTTGTATGACGACGCGCATTCTGAGGCTGGCGCGATCTATGCCAAGCTCATCCGCAAACTGATCAGTTGGCTCTCCACCAAAACGGCACAGGGCGATTTGTACGATATTGATACTGCTTTGCGCCCCAATGGTGGTGCCGGCCTGCTCGTTACCTCCATTGAGGCCTTTGCAAACTACCAAGCCCAGCGCGGCAGCAACACCGCCTGGACTTGGGAGCTCCAAGCCATGACGCGCTCGCGTTGCATCTGCGCTACGCCTGAATTGGCCAAGAAATTCGAGGCGATCCGCCATCAGGTGCTGGTTTCAAAGCGCGACACGGTGGCCTTGAAAACTGAGATTCTTGCGATGCGTGAGCGCGTGATGCAAGCGCACCGCATCCCGGCTGATCGCTTTGATGTGAAGCACAGCCCAAGCGGCATGGTGGATGTGGAGTTCGCGGTGCAGTATCTCGTGCTCTCGCAAGCGGCTGCCCATCCCGCATTGGCGCTCAACAGTGGCAATATTGCTTTGCTCTGCGCGGCTGAGAAAGTGGGTTTGCTGCCCGCAAATGTAGGCGTTGAGGCAGCGAACGCCTATCGGCAGCTGCGTAGCGCGCAGCATTTGGCGCGGCTTGATGAGCAAACCCCGCACATCGCGCTGGATCGGCTGCAAAATGAAAAAAGCGCCGTGAAGGCGCTTTGCAAGGCTGTGTTTGGTTGATCTCTCCACCTCACCGCAAGCCGATCCTTGTGGCGATTAAGCCATATACACAGCAATAAAAGCCAGCAAAAACATCAGCACGGCGCCCATCACAGGCAGCACAACGGGCATTAAATGCACGATATCTTCCACGCCGTCTTTGGGCGTATCAGAGTGATCGGCGTGTTCGGTGGTGTGGGGGGCTGACATGGGAGGTAACCTCAAAAAAAGCGAATGCCAGTATTTTACAAGACTGGCTCGTGCTTGAGTCAGTGGTTGGATAGGTGGCCTAGTGAGCCTGTAAATCAGGCCGTCATTTACTATGAATTCAATAGCACTTTGCGCATATTCTATGCCGGCGATAGGCTTGTTTTGCTCTTAATTTTGTGGTGCGGCTTGTGTCGCTTGCATCGCGCGTGCGATGCGAGCGCGCGCGATGCAAGCGGGCATACATCCGATGCAACTGTTGTTCTCCGACCCAGTCGCGCATGAGGCGCATTTGGCGCGTTATGCGCTGGTCGATGTGGTGCTTGATCCGTATCCTGTGGGCAGCGGTGTCACAGCAGTGGAGGCGCTGTGGATGGGTTGCCCCATCGTCTCCATGGCAGGCGCTGGCGAAACATTGGTCTCGCGCATGCCGGGCGGGGTGTTGCACTCAGCGGGCCTGCAAGATTGGGTGGTGGACAGTTTGCAAGCCTACCAAGCACTGCTGCTGCGCGTTGCGGGCGACCGCAGCATCTGCGCCCGAGCCAAGGTGCATTTGCGCGCCAACCGCACACGCCTGTCCTTGTTTGACACTTTAGCGCGTGTTCGTCAGTTAGAGGTGGCTTTTCAAGCCATGCTGCAAAGAGCCCGCGCAGATCAACCGCCGCAATCGTTTGCCGCAGCAGCCTAGAGCGCGCGCCGCGCAAAGCACAAAATAAATCGTACACCAGGCATGGCTGCCAACGGTTCTACCGCTTCAATGCTGAGCTCTGCCCCGTGGCGCTTGGCGATTTCTGCCACGATGGCTAAGCCAAGGCCGGAGCCATCGGCTTCTTGACCTAAGCTGCGATAGAAAGGTTGCAAGACCAATTCGCGCTCTTCTGATGGGATGCCCGGGCCGTTGTCTTCGACTTGCAGCATCAGCACACCCCCAGACGCATCAGCCACCACGCGCAGCGTGATTACGCCGGCACGCTCTGGGGTGCTGGGCACATAGTTCAATGCGTTGTCGACCAAATTACGCACCAATTCAAGCAGCAAAGCCGGATAGCCGTCAATGCTTGCGCGCGCATCGCCTGCTTCCAACCCTTCGTAGCCCAAATCAAAATTGCGCTCCATCGCGCGCGGCAGCGCATCGCGCACCACATCAATCACCAGTTGTGCCACATCCACGCTTTGGCGGGGCAGGCTCTGGCCGCCGCCCTCTGCGCGGGCAAGTGCCAACAGTTGGTTGACTGTGCGCGTGGCGCTCATGCTGGCGCGGCTGATCTGCTTGAGCGATTGTTTCAAATCTGCTTCGCTGTTTTGCACGCGAAGGGCCAGATCAGCTTGCATGCGCAGCCCGGCCAAGGGTGTTTTGAGCTGGTGCGCGGCATCGGCCAGAAAGCGCCGCTGGGCGATCAAAGATTGACGCTCACGGTCAAACAACTCGTTGACAGAGTTGACCAATGGCGCAACCTCCAGCGGCACGGCGTGTGTATCAATCGGGCTTAAATCATCGGCGCGGCGCGCGCGGATGCGCTCTTCGAGCTGGTGCAATGGCCGGATACCCCGCGCCAGCGCGAGCCACACCAAAAATACCGCCAGCGGCAACACGATAAATTGCGGCAACAACACGCCCTTGACGATCTCGGTGGCCAGCTTGGCGCGCTTCTCGCGCGTCTCAGCCACCTGAATCAAAATCGGCTTGGCATCGGGCTTTGCACCAGCGCCATCTGGCGTGGACTGCGCGCGGGTGTAAAGCCAAGCCACGCGCACCTCTTGGCCGCGATACTCATCATCGCGTATCTTCACGCGCCCCGCTTCTGCCACATCATCGTCGGGCGGCAGGGGCAAATCTCGCTCGCCACTCAAGTATTCGCCGCGCAGGCCAAGCACTTGGTAATAGACTTGATCGTCTTCATCGGCGCGCAAGATCTCGCGCGCTGGTGCAGGCAAATTAAAACTAGCTTTGCCAAGTTGCACGTTCACCAGTTGGGAGAGTGCTTGTGTGTTGTGCTCCAGTGCCCGATCAAACGGAGCACCGGCAATGCCCTGTGCCACCACCCAAGTCAGCACCAAGCTAGCCGGCCAAAGCACCAGCAAAGGCGTGAGCATCCAGTCAAGAATCTCGCCAAACAAGCTGCGCTGCTCACGCTGAAAAATCTTCATGGCTTGTCGCAGGTAAAAGGGAGCGCTGGTGAGTTTCTCGGCGTGCCGTGCGACGCGGTCAGCTACGCAGTGGCGGGGATTTTTTCAAGGCAATAACCCAAACCGCGCACGGTGGCAATGCGGATCGGGCCTTTTTCAATCTTTTTGCGCAAGCGGTGGATATACACCTCAATGGCGTTGTTGCTCACCTCTTCGCCCCATTCGCACAGGCGTTCGACCAGCTGATCTTTGCTCACCAAGCGGCCTGAGCGCGCCAGCAAAATCTCCAGCAAGCTGATCTCGCGGGCAGACAGGTCAATCATCTTGCCGTCAATGGTAGCCACGCGGCCTGATTGGTCGTAGGAGAGCGGGCCATGTTTGATCAGCGTGCTAGCGCTGCCCGCTGTGCGCCGTGTGAGCGCGCGCACGCGAGCTTCCAGTTCTTCCAACGCAAAAGGCTTGGCCATGTAATCGTCAGCCCCGTAATCCAGCCCCTTCACGCGCTCTTCCACGCTATCGGCTGCCGTAAGAATCAGCACTTGCAGCGATGAGCCACGCGCGCGAAGTTTCTTCAAAACTTCGAGGCCATGCAGCTTAGGCAGGCCAAGATCGAGAATCAGCAAATCGAATTCGGTATTGGTCATAAGCGCCGCATCGGCCTGCACGCCATCCGTCACATGATCCACCGCCGCGCCCGAGCTGCGCAGCGCGCGCAGCAGTCCATCGGCGAGCACTTGGTCGTCTTCTGCAATCAGAATGCGCATGTCAAATTCTCCTTGAGGCGTGGTGTGTGAATCTCTGATCTCATTGTAAGGATTGTGCTGAATCTGGCCTGACGCTGCACAAGCGCCAAGCAAAAGCGAGAAAATAACGGTTTAGGAGATTGCCATGCATGTTTTTCCATCGTCTGCCCGCCCGTTGCTGCTTTGCCTTGCTCTCGCGGTACCCGCCTTGCAAGCACAGCAAAGCCCCACTTCTCAAGGCGCGCCCGGCGCAAATGCTCCGCAGGCGAGCCAAGCGCAGTGCATCTTGGCTGGGCGATTGAACAGCGAAGGCCGATGGGCACCGCAGGCCAGCGGCATGCAATTGCTTGATGTCAGCGGCAAGCCTGTCGGAGGCGCTGCGCAAGGCTCACTCGCTGCTGTGAAAGCCGTGCGTGTGACTAAGCCCGCATTGCTCTCCAAATGCAATGCTGGGCAAGCTATGGCAGAAGGTGGCGCAAGCACAGGCAAAACCTCCGTACCAGCATTGTCAGCGGGCAACGCCCCCATCGAAGTGCAAGCCATGGCCGCGTTATCCAGCCGCGCAGGTGGGCAGTGGATCGAGCTGCGCGTGAACGTGCCCGCGGAGCGTGTGGTGATGGTCACGCGCTGAGGTGTTGTTCATTTTTAAGCAAAACTGGCCAATCGCCGGCATAGAATCTGCGCAGCGTGCTATTTAATTCATAGTGAACTTCTCGCCGGGATGACGCCTGACAGAGCAGCCAGTGCGGATGGCTCCATGTCCCCCGGCGGGGTTTGTATGTTGTGTCGCTTCGGTCAGAGAGTTTCCCCGCCTCCGCCTTTACTTACGCCATCCGCACTGGCTGCTCTGTCAGGCTTGCTGGCTGTAGAGAAAGTGAGTCGCCAACATACTTACTGAAAACACAGAACTGTTCTTGCGCTCGATTGCGCTTTGAACGCTATGCCCGTCAGGCAGCAGGGGGCGGATGGCGTAAGTAAAGGCGGAGACGGCGCAATACCCTCAGTAAATCAAGAGGCTCTTCATCGCCGTCGGGGGACATGGAGCCATCCGCCCCCTGCTGCCTGACGGGCTGCCAGATAAAACGCGCGGTGGCGGAATAAACAGCGATGTGTCAAGCACCTAACTTGCTACGCAACATATCGTTGACCTGTTGCGGATTGGCTTTGCCTTTGCTCATCTTCATCGCTTGGCCAACCAAGGCGTTGAAGGCTTTTTCTTTGCCAGCTTTGAATTGCGCGACGTTGTCTGGATTGGCAGCGAGCACTTCTTCGATGATTTTTTCTAGTGCGCTGGAGTCATTTAATTGCTTGAGGCCTTTGGCTTCGATGATGGAGTCCACTTCACCGCCATCGCTCCACAACGCGTCCATCACTTGTTTGGCCGCGTTGTTGGAGATTGTCCCGTCTTGAATGCGGCTGATCAGTTCGCCTAGCTTGTGAGCAGGCACGGGGCATTGCTCAAAAGCTTTCTCGTCTTGATTCAAACGGCGCGAGATCTCGCCCATCACCCAGTTACTTGCTAACTTAGGTTGTCCACAGGCTTTGGTTGTGGCTTCAAAGTATGCAGCTACAGCTTGGCTCTGGGTGAGCTGGGTGGCATCGTATTCGGGCAAGCCGAAGTCGCTGACAAAGCGCTGCGCCATCACGCGCGGGAGCTCGGGCATGGTGGCTTTGACGCTTTGCACCCAGCCTGGCGCAACATGCAGCGGCGGCAAATCAGGATCGGGGAAATAGCGGTAATCGGCGGCGTCTTCTTTGGTGCGCATGGCGCGGGTCTCGCCGGTGTCGGGGTCAAAAAGCACGGTGGCTTGTTGGATTTTTTTGCCGTCTTCGATTTGCTCGATTTGCCAGCGGATCTCGTAATCCATGGCTTGCTGCATGAATTTGAAGCTGTTGAGATTTTTGATCTCGCGGCGCGTGCCGAGCTCTGCGCCGGGCTTGCGTACCGATACGTTCGCATCACATCGAAAGCTGCCTTCTTGCATGTTGCCATCGCAAATGCCGATCCACGTGACGATTTTGTGCAGCTCTTTGGCATACGCCACGGCTTCATCGGATGAGCGCATGTCGGGTTCGGTGACGATCTCTAGGAGAGGCGTGCCGGCGCGATTCAAGTCAATGCCTGATTGACCGATGAAATCCTCATGCAAAGATTTGCCAGCATCTTCTTCGAGGTGAGCGCGCACAAGGCGCACGGTTTTCTTGTCCATCAATGCATCAGCGCCTTTTCCACTGGCGAGGAAGAATTCCACCGAGCCGCCTTGCACGACGGGAATTTCAAACTGGCTGATCTGGTAGCCCTTGGGTAGATCGGGATAAAAGTAGTTTTTTCGGGCAAAAATGCTTTTTTCAGCGATCGTTGAGCCCAGCGCTAAACCAAGCTTGATAGCACACTCCACCGCACCTTTGTTCATCACTGGCAGCGTGCCGGGCAGCGCCAAATCAACCGGGCAAGCCTGCGTGTTGGGCTCAGCGCCAAAAGCTGTGGATGCGCGGCTGAAGATTTTGCTTTTCGTGGCCAATTGCGTGTGCGTCTCGAAACCGATGACGACTTCATAGCCTTGGATGAGTTTTGTCATTTCTTCACTTTCGGGGCTTCAGGCTTATCTTCTGCAGGCAAAGCTCCTTCTAAATACGTCTTGAATTTTCCCGCTTGATACGATTTGTCGGCGGTGTGCGAGTGCCAATCAGTGGCTTGCTGGTATTGATGCGCTACATTGAGCAACTGTGCTTCTTTGAAGTAATTGCCGATGAGTTGCATGCCGACGGGCATATTTGCCGCGCCAAAACCGACGGGTAAACTCATGCCGGGCAAGCCGGCGAGTGAGGCGGGCAGGGTGAAGATGTCGGCCAAATAGCTGGCTACGGGGTCGTCAGATTTTTCGCCGATTTTCCACGCGACGGTGGGTGCTACGGGGCCAGCGATGACGTCACACTCTTTGAAGGCTTGCTGGAAATCATCGGCGATCATGCGGCGGATTTTTTGGGCTTGGAGATAGTAGGCATCGTAGTAGCCATCAGACAGCACATAAGCGCCGATCATGATGCGGCGCTTGACTTCATCGCCGAAACCCTCTGCGCGGGTCTTTTTGTACATGTCGGTTAAATCGCCGTAGTGCGCAGCGCGATGACCGAATTTCACGCCATCGAAGCGGCTCAAATTTGAGCTGGCTTCTGCGGGCGCGATGATGTAGTAGACAGGGATGGAGAGTTCGGTGCGCGGCAGGCTGATGGGCACGAGTTTTGCGCCAAGTTTTTCGAGTTCTTTCAACGCGGCATCAATGGCTGCGCGCACATCTGCACTCAAGCCTTCACCAAAGAATTCCTTTGGGATGCCGACTCGTAAGCCATCAAGTTTGTTTTTCAGATCGCGCGAATAGTCTTCGGCCGGCATATCCAGCGAAGTGGAATCGCGATCTAAATCGGGGCCGCACATGGCCGACAAGAGCAGGGCGCAATCTTCCGCGCTGCGCGCCATCGGACCAGCTTGATCGAGGCTTGAGGCAAAGGCCACCATGCCATAGCGGCTGGCGCGGCCATAGGTGGGCTTGATGCCGGTGATGCCGCAAAAGGCGGCGGGCTGGCGGATTGAGCCGCCCGTGTCTGTGCCTGTGGCCGCAGCACACAAGCCCGCCGCTACGGCTGCCGCGCTGCCGCCCGAGCTGCCGCCGGGGATGCGGGCGGTGTCCCAAGGATTCAATGTTTTGCCGTAAGCAGAGTTTTCGTTGCCGGAGCCCATCGCAAATTCGTCGCAATTGAGTTTTCCAAGGCAAACAGCCCCTTTGCCGGCAAGATTACTCACTATTGTGCTATCAAAAGAAGAGCAATAACCTTTCAGCATCTTCGAGCCAGCAGTGGTGGGAAAATCTTGGGTGACGAAGATGTCTTTGTGCGCAATGGCCAAGCCGAGCAATGGCGCGGCGTCGCCTGCGTCAATGCGCTTTTGCGCTGCTGTGGCTTGGGCGAGCGTCACGGCTTCATCGGTGGCCAAAAACGCACCGAGATGTGCATTGGCCTTGATGCGGGAAAGAAAATGCTGAGCGAGCTCAGGCGCAGAAAATTCCTTTTTTGATAGCAGCTGGCGCAGTTTCCGCAAGGGCTGGAGGTGAATTTCGTTCATATTTTTTTATTCAATGACTTTAGGCACGAGAAACAGCCCGCGCTCTACAGCCGGCGCACTGCGTTGATTGGCTTCGCGATTGTTCGGCTCGCTCACCACATCCGGGCGCAGGCGCAGCTGGATGTCTTGAATGGCGGCCACGGGATGCGCCAGGGGCTCGATGCCCTTGGTGTCCACCGCTTTCATCTGCTCCACGATGCTGAAAAAAGCATTGAGTGAGCCGAGCATGCGCTCTGGCTCGCCGGGGCGAAGCTCTAGGCGGGCCAAATTGGCGATGCGGTCGATGTCTGTGGGTTGAAGTGCCATAGCGATCAGGGTTGCGATTGAAATGAAGATGACGCGTTGTGCGTTGCGAGATGCAGAGTGAAGCAGTTTTTTGCAACAAATTTAGGAGCAGAAAAGCCCCGTAGCGCGGGGGCAATCAGGTATTATCCTGTCTTTGGTTAGTCATTGGTTTGTCGATGCCCAAATGGGTGTGTGAAACCCACAAAAAAGGATAAAAGATGTTAGGTGTATTTCGTCGGTATTTGTCAACCGACCTTGCCATTGACTTGGGCACAGCCAACACATTGATTTTTGCACGCGGCAAGGGCATCGTGCTTGATGAGCCGTCGGTTGTGGCGATTCGCCATGAGGGCGGGCCTCAGGGTAAAAAAGTGATCCAAGCTGTGGGCAGGGAAGCCAAGGCCATGCTGGGTAAAGTGCCGGGCAACATTGAAGCGATTCGCCCGATGAAAGACGGCGTGATCGCCGATTTTGTGATCACCGAGCAGATGATCAAGCAGTTCATCAAGATGGTGCATCCGCGCACACTGCTCACGCCTTCGCCGCGCATCATTATTTGCGTGCCGTGTGGCTCAACGCAGGTCGAGCGCCGCGCGATTCGCGATGCGGCTGAAGCGGCCGGTGGCAGCCCGGTGGATTTGATCGAAGAGCCGATGGCAGCAGCGATTGGCGCTGGCTTGCCAGTGTCTGAGGCCTCTGGCTCGATGGTGGTGGATATCGGTGGCGGCACGACGGAAGTGGGCGTGATCTCGCTGGGCGGCATGGTCTACAAAGGTAGCGTGCGCGTCGGTGGCGATAAGTTTGACGAGGCGATCATCAACTACATTCGCCGCAATTACGGCATGCTGATCGGCGAGCCCACAGCAGAGGCCATCAAGAAAAAAATTGGGTCAGCGTTTCCGGGCTCGGAAGTCAAGGAAATGGAAGTCAAAGGGCGCAATCTCTCCGAAGGCGTTCCGCGTGCGTTCACCATTTCATCGAACGAAGTGCTAGAAGCGCTTACCGACCCTCTGAACCAAATCGTCAGCGCCGTGAAAAACGCTCTGGAGCAAACCCCGCCTGAGCTAGGCGCAGATATTGCCGAGCGCGGCATGATGCTCACAGGCGGCGGCGCGTTGCTTCGCGATCTGGATCGACTGTTGGCAGAAGAAACTGGCCTGCCGGTACTCGTGGCTGAAGATCCCCTCACCTGCGTGGTGCGCGGCTGCGGGATTGCACTGGAGAATTCTGGCCACCGCATGGGCAGTATTTTTGCTTCCGAATGAAGCTGATTTCGCCAAAGCTCTGAAACCAAATTACAGCAGGAGTCCGCTGTGCCATTAGGAACACTGGACCGCAGCCCACCGCCCTTTTTCAAACAAGGGCCATCGGCGTTCTCGAAATTAATGGTGTTCAGCGCTGTGGCGCTGTTTCTCATGGTGGCCGATACCCGCTTTAAACTGACCGGGCCCATTCGCGTAGCTGTGGCTACGGCGCTGTATCCGGTGCAATGGCTGGTGATGCGGCCCATTGAGATGGTGCGCGGTGGAGGTGCTTATTTCACATCGCTTGATGCAGCGCAGCGCGGTGAGACTGAGGCCAAGAAACGCCTCGCCCTGCAATCACAGCGTGCCGCGCAAGTCGAGCAACTCGGGTTGGAGAATGAGCGGTTGCGCAAGTTACTTGTGTTGCGCGAGCGCACCAGCACGCCAGCCCAAGTCGCCGAGGTGGTGTATGACGCAGCAGACCCGTTCACACGCCGCGTGATGGTGGATAAGGGCAGCATGCAAGGCATCAAAGCGGGCTCGCCGGTGCTCGATGAATCCGGCGTGCTTGGGCAAGTTACGCGGGTGTATCCGTTGTCTAGTGAAGTGACGCTGCTCATCGACCGCGATCACACCATTCCTGTGCTCAATACGCGCACCGGCGCGCGCAGTGTGGTGTATGGCGATCCTTCGGTGCATGGCGGCACGCTTGAGCTGCGCTTTATGGCCGGCAATGCGGATGTGCAGCAAGGCGATATTTTGTCGACCAGCGGGGTCGATGGCGTGTATCCGCCGGGCATTCCTGTGGCACGGGTGGACAAGGTGGAGCGCCGTGCGGATTCGGCTTTTGCCAAAATCAGTTGCCAGCCGCTGGCCAATACGTTGGGCGCGCGGCATGTCATGGTTCTGGAGCCGTTTTCAGTGCAAATACCGATACCAGCCGGTATGGATGCTGCGCAGAGTGCTCCTAAAAAAGGAGCAAAAAAATGATCATGCGCTCCGGCCAGCAATTGCTGTTGCCAGCCAATCCGTTGTTTATCTGGGGCTCGCTGATCGTGGCTCTGATGCTAAATATCCTGATGTCTGCACTGATGGGGCGGGCTGCTTGGCCGCCTGATATCTTGGCGCTGGCTTTGGTGTTTTGGGTGATCCATCAGCCGCTGCGCGTCGGCGTGGGCACAGCTTTTGTGTTTGGCTTGTGTATGGATGTGCATCAAGGCGCTTTGCTGGGTCAGCATGCGCTGGCCTACACCGCACTGAGCTATTTCGCCATCACCATTTCTCGCCGCCTTCTGTGGTATTCGATCCCATCGCAAGCGCTGCAAATTCTTCCTCTGCTGGCGGGTGCGCATGCCGTGCAATTGCTGGTGAGGTTGCTAGCGGGCAACAGCTTTCCTGGCTGGACTTTTGTGCTTTCGCCCGTTTTTGAGGCTTTGCTTTGGCCTGTTGTGAACTTGGTCTTGCTTGCTCCGCAGATGCGTGCGCCAGATCCTGACGCCAATCGGCCGTTATAAAAGGCGCCGAGCGATGACTGAACTTCGTAATGTCGATGCCGAACTGGCCAAATTTCGCCGCCGGATTTTGGTGGCCAGCGGCGTGGTGATGATTGCCTTTGTGCTGCTTGTGGCTCGGCTGGTGTGGCTGCAAGTGGTGCGGCACGAAGATTTTGACGAGCAGGCGGAGAGCAATCGCACAGCGATTGTGCCGATCGTGCCCAATCGTGGCCTGATCACGGATCGCAACGGCATCATCTTGGCCACCAATTATTCAGCTTATACGCTGGAAATCACGCCATCAAAAGTGGCTGTGTCTTTGGAGGAAACCATTGAGCAACTCTCTGCGCTGATCGATATCCAGCCGCGCGACAAGCGGCGCTTTAAGAAGCTGCTTGATGAATCTAAGAGCTTTGAATCGCTGCCCATCCGCACGCGCCTGTCTGACGAAGAAGTGGCGCGCTTTGCTGCGCAGCGCTTTCGCTTTGCGGGCGTAGATATCAAGGCGCGGCTTTTCCGCCAGTATCCGCATGGTGAGCTGGCCAGCCACGTGATTGGCTACATTGGCCGTATCAATCAGCGTGAGAAAGAGCAAATTGAAGATTTGCCCGAAGAGCAGCAAGTCAACTACAAAGGCACAGATTACATCGGCAAGCTGGGTGTAGAGCAAAGCTTTGAGCAGCAGTTGCACGGCATCACCGGCGTGGAAGAGATGGAAACATCGGCCGGTGGTCGCGCGGTACGCAAGCTGGCCAGCAACCCCGCCACACCGGGCAACACCATCAAACTCTCCATTGATATCAAGCTGCAAAAGCTGATTGAGGAGATGTATGGCGAGCGGCGCGGCGCCTTGGTGGCGATGGATCCGCGCAATGGCGAGGTACTGGCATTTGTAAGCATGCCTACCTTTGATCCCAATTTGTTTGTGGAAGGCATTGATCAAGAAAATTGGCAAATCTTGAATGAAAGTATCGACAAGCCCTTGCTCAATCGCGCCCTGCGCGGCACCTATCCACCTGGCTCAACATACAAGCCTTTCATGGCCTTGGCTGCGCTAGAGACGGGCAAACGCACCGCGAGCACAATCATCAATGACGCAGGTTCATGGACTTTTGGCGGCCACACCTTCCGAAGCCACGGCGATGGCGGCTTGGGTGCGGTGGATATGTACCGCAGCATCGTGAAATCATCGAATGTGTATTACTACTCGCTGGCCAATGAGCTGGGTGTGGATGCGATGCATGATTTTATGAAACCTCTGGGCTTTGGCCAATACACTGGCATTGATATTCAAGGCGAAGTGCGCGGCGTATTGCCTAGCCAGGATTGGAAGCGCGCCTACTACAAACGCCTGGAGCAAAAGAAATGGTATGCCGGCGAGACGATCTCACTCGGTATTGGCCAAGGCTACAACACCTTCACCATGCTACAACTGGCGCATGCAACGTCCATCTTGGCCAATGGCGGCATCAAACATCAGCCCAAGCTGATCACCGCCACACAAGATGCGCTCAGCCGGGCTTGGATCCCGGCAGTAAAAACGCCCGCAGTCCATCTTGGCTACAAAAGCGAGAACATTGCGGTGATCAACCGCGCCTTGGTGGGCGTGACGAAAGAGGGCACATCGGCACGGGTATTTGCTGGAGCAGGCTATTTGAGCGGCGGCAAAACGGGCACAGCGCAGGCGGTCACCATTGGCCAAAAAGACAAATACAATGCCTCCAAAATGGAAGAGCATCAGCGCGACCATGCGCTCTACATGGCTTTTGCGCCCGCTGACAACCCGCAAATTGCCTTGGCTGTGATCGTGGAAAACGTGGGATTTGGTGCTGAGCATGCCGCTCCGATTGCCCGCCGCGTATTTGACTACTTGCTGCTCGGCCAATACCCCAGCGAGGAAGACATGGCGGCAGTGAAAAAAGGGCAAGCCGCTGCGCCCATTGGCAAGCCGCGCAAGGTCGATGAGATGCCTTGGAAGACCGCATTGCCTTGATGCTTTGGGTGAACCGAAGTGCGCAACGTTTGGAGTGGTTAACCCACAACTTTTAAGGGTTTACCCGATTGTCACAACCTGTCACATTTTGGACAATTGCGGAAAAGAACGACCGTTCTTTTTTTGTAATTCCCATACGGAGACATTTATGAAAAACAAACTCCTCATCGCGATCGCTTTCGTGCTGGCCACTGCCGGCGCAGCGGTTGCTACCAACTATTCACTGTGGATCAACGGCCGCAACAACCCGGGCGTGCAAGGCGGCAACTACGCTGATTTCACTTACTGGGGCCCCGCTGCTTCGGCCGCTGGCGTAAACAAAATCTCAGTCAACTGGGATGGCTACAACCGTGTGGCCGATCAGAATTTCCGTATCCGCGACGCGCTCGATTGCTACTGCACAGGTGGCAACTGGTGCTATGTGGCTGCGCACAGCGCTGGCAATTTGCAAATTGGCTACGCGATGAGCCTCTACGGCGGCACAGCCCGCACGAAGAAAACGGGCGTGGTGACCGGTGGGCAATGCACCACAGCTGCAGGCGGCGGCACACAAACCGGCTGGAACATCAAATGGGTGAACGTGGCTGCAGGCGCAGCTGGCGGCAGCGAGCTGGCTGATCTGGGCAGCTGGGCCGTGGGCGACCCGCTGACTGGCGATCTCAAAACTGCCACCGCACGCGCCATGTACGACCACAACCAAACTCGCGCCAAATGGTTTTACATGTTTACTGGCGCAAGCGGCGCATTGCAATCGGGTTTAATGCCCGGCCAAGACGATCAAGCTGTGGCTTACCACTCTTCGGGCGGCACATCTGGCTCAGGCGGGCGCGGCCTGTGCAACCCCGGAGATTGGTTTTGCAATGACCTGAGCTTAGGCACAGCCGCCAACGAAGGCGGCAGCACGAAATGGACCAATCACACCGTGCAATTTCGCGACAACAACCAGCAATACAACCACTACACCAACGGCAATTGGGGCGGCGTGGTGGGCTTGGTGCGCGCAGACATGGCGACCAACGCGCAGTAAGCGTCACTCGCTTGCTTGACGGCCATGTCGCAACGCGCTACCGCAGCCGCTGCGCTGGCCGTTGTGCTGGTGCTAGCGCTGCTGGCTTGGTGGGCATTGGGTGACGATATCTCCCGCGCTGCGCCCGAGCCCGGATCTGCGAGCACGGCAGCAGCCGGCGCAGTGCAAGGCGCAGGGGCGGGCACATTGCACAATGTCAGCAGCTCAGCTGGCGGCGCAGCTTCTTTTGCTGGCGCACCGCTGAGCCCAGAAGGCATCAAAGCAAGAGAAGAAAAGCTATTACAAGCTCGCTCTCGCTTTGAGCGCGCTGCCCAGGTCTTCAACACCTACCGCGATGCCACGCGCTACCCCCATGAGTCTCGCCCGATAGCCGATTCACCTGATCAGGTGCGCCCATTTGATCCCGTGGTGGAAGAAAAAACCATGCGCAACGAGCGCGGCGAGCCCGTGAAAGGGATCACGCTGAAGACGGGGCAAGACCGTGTTTTTCTCTCCGGCCAAGATACGGTGAAATTTACCGTGCAGGCCACCGACAGCAGCGGCAAAGTACTGCCCCTGTTGATTACAAGGGGCGCGGCGCAATCCATTCCCGATGGCAAGCAGTTGGCGCAGCAGCGCTCGGTTGCGCTTGAATTTTCTGATGCAGGCTCTGCCAGTGCAGGTGCTGTGGATGACGTGGCGGGCGACGGCAATTTCAGCGCGCGCCTTTCGCCTTTAACGCAGGGTTTTTCTGGCTTTGGCGGCACGATCCGCGTGCTTGTTTTTCTGCGCGCGGATGGCAAAGAAGGTGTGGCGCATTTCGATGTGATCTACACCGAAGACACACCGGCTGCATGGGGAACGATTCGAGAAGCGCAAGAGGCTGGCTCACTGAATTTCTATCTCAAAGCCAATGTGCGTGTGGCAGGGCGCTATGTGGTGAGCTCTCGAGTTGATGATGCGCGTGGGCAGCCTTTTGCACTGGTCACATTCAATGAAGAAGTGGGCGCTGGTGTGCAGGAATTTAAGCTGCATGTCTTTGGCGCACTGATCCGCGATAAGCGTCCCATTTTCCCGCTCAAGCTGCGTGATGTAGATGGTTTTTTGCTGATTCCAGACAAATTTCCAGATCGTTTGATGATGTCTCGCCGCGCCGGCGTGGTGCATACCAGCGCAGGGTACACGGCGGAGAGTTTCTCACAGAGCGAATGGAGCAGCGAGGAGCGCAATCGCTATCTTGCAGAGTACGGCCGCGATTTGGATACCGCGCGCACAGAGCTAGAGCGGCTGGGTGGGCGGTAAAACACTTCCCCTCGTTATTTTTAAGCCATTTGGCCATATAGCCGGCATGGAATATGCACAGAGCGCTATGAATTTAATAGTAACTCAAGCTGCGTGATGAAGTACGTCGCCACATCCCAACCGGATTGCTGATGAATCTCTTGAAAGCAAGTGGGGCTCGTCACATTGATCTCGGTGAGTTGATCGCCAATCACATCTAGGCCAATTAAAAACAAGCCGCGCTTGGCCAGAATCGGGCCGATGTACTCAGCGATGTCGCGGTCTCGCTGAGACAAAGGCTGCGCCACGCCTTTGCCGCCCGCAGCCAAATTGCCGCGCACTTCGCCGCCTTGCGGGATGCGCGCGAGGCTATACGGCACAGGCGCGCCGTTGATCACCAAAATGCGTTTGTCGCCAAGTTCGATGGCAGGGATGAATTTTTGCACCATCACGCTCTGCGCGCCATCTTTGTTGAGTGTCTCGATGATGCTGCCTAGATTGAGCCCATCTGATTTCACGCGAAAAATACCTGCGCCGCCCATGCCATCCAGCGGCTTCAAAATGATGTCGTGGTGCGCGGCGTGAAAGCGTTTGATGTCAGACGCATCACGCGTCACCAAAGTGGGCGAGATGAACTGGGGAAATTCAAGAATAGCCAGCTTCTCCGGGTGATCGCGCAGCGAGCGGGCTTTGTTAAACACTTTGGCACCTTCGCGCTCTGCTTGTTCCAGCAAGTGCGTCGCGTAGAAATACTCGCTGTCAAAAGGGGGGTCTTTGCGCATGAGCACGGCGCCGAAATCCTTAAGGGCTTGCGGGCGCTCGTTGGGCTTTTCTTGGGCTGGTGCAAACCAGTCATCAAGCTTGCCAGTCAGCGAAATATCCCGCACATAAGCGGTGACCAAGCCGCCGCTTTGCCACATGATGTCTGTGGGCTCGCATGCGCTGAGCGTATGGCCACGGGCCGCAGCAGCTCGCATCATGGCAAACGTGCTGTCTTTGTAGGTTTTAAACGTTTCGAGCGGATCGGCGATGAAGAGGAGGTGCATGGGTGTTCTCAAGGTTTCTTAGCCCGGTAGTTTTGCACAAACAGCGCCAAGCTGCCTGCCACCACGCCCCAGAAGGCTGCGCCGATGCCAGCCAGCGTCACACCACTGAGCGTGACAAGGAAGGTGATGATCGCCGCATCGCGATGCTTTTCGTCTTGCAGCGCGGTGGCCAAGCCGCCTGCAATCGTGCCCAGCAGCGCAAGGCCAGCAATGGCCGCGATCAGCTCTTTGGGGAAGGCTGTGAGCAGGGCGGTGACAACGCTGGCAAATAAACCGATAAAGATGTAGATGATGCCGCAGACCGATGAGGCAATATAGCGCTTGTTTGGATCAGGATGCGCCTCTTTTCCCATGCAGATGGCGGCGGTGATGGCGGAGAGGTTCAGCGCGAATGCGCCGAAGGGCGCGAGCACAAAAGTGGCTACACCCGTCATGCTGATGATTTTGGACAGCGGCAGCGAGTAGCCTGATGCGCGAATCGCTGCCACACCCGGCAAATTCTGCGAAGCCATGGTCACGATGAAGAGCGGCAGTGCCAAACTGATTGCTGCACCCCAAGTGAACTCTGGCATCACAAATACCGGTTTTGCTAAAGAAAAAGTGATGTTAGCCGGCATAGAATCTGCGCGGAGTGCTACGAAAATAATAGCGATTACAAGCGTGAGTACCACGGCATAGCGGGCATTCCAACGTTTGCCCAAAAGATACGTGAGCAGCATCAGCGCCACCAGCGGCCAATCCGTCTGTGCGGCCACGAACCCTTGCATGCCAAAACGCGCCAGCACGCCAGCCAGCAGCGCGGCTGCGATGGCCATCGGTATGCGATCCATTAATTTTTCAAACAAGCCCGTCACGCCCGCTAGCGTAATGAGCACCGCGCAAATCATGAATGCACCGACGGCTTCGTTCATGGAATAGCCTGATCCAGCTGCGCCTGAGATGCCGGCTACAGCAAGCACAGCCGCGCCCGGCGTGCTCCAAGCCACCATCACGGGCTTGCGCAAAATCAGCGAAGGAATCAGCGTACACAAGCCCATGCCCAAGCCAAGTGCCCACATCCATGAAGTGAGCTGCTCAGGCGTAGCTTTAAATGCTAATGCAGCAGAAAAAACAATGGCTACCGAGCTAGTAAAGCCCACGAGCACGGCTACAAAGCCGGCCGTAGCCGCGGAAAGAGAGAAATCTTTTAAGAATGGCATGCAACGATTAGATGGCAAATTGCTCTTTGCACTGATGCTCGCTTCTGTCGTTTTTGATGCGCAAAACGCGCACTTTAAATCTCGACCTTGGAGCCTAACTCCACTACCGCATTGCTAGGCAGCCGCAAGAAATCAGCTGCGCCACTTGCGTTGTGATGCATTTGTGCAAACAGCTTTTCGCGCCACTGGCTCATGCCGCCGCCAATAGTGGGCACGACCGTATCGCGCGAGAGAAAGTAGCTGGTCTGCATCGGATCGAGATCGCAGCCACGGCTGGTGATTTGCTTGAGCGCCTCGGGCACGTCAGGATCATTTTTAAAGCCAAAATTTAGCGTCACTTGCCAGCAATCATGGCCTAGTGGCTCAATTTGTACGCGCTTGTTGAGGCCAATCCACGGCACCTCATGGCTTTTCACGGTCACAAATAAATTGTGCTCATGTAGCACTTTGTTGTGTTTGAGGTTGTGCAGTAACGCATTGGGCACCGTGCCCTGATCGCTGGTGAGAAACACGGCGGTACCTTCCACGCGAGTCGGTGGGCTGACAAACACAGCTTCAAGAAAGCTGTGCAGATCAATACCATATTGCTTGGTTTTTTCGTGCAAAAGCTTGCGGCCTTGCTTCCAAGTTGTCATCAGTGTGAAGATGGCTGCGCCAATCAAAAGTGGAAACCAGCCGCCATCCAGCAGTTTGAGCATATTGGATGCCCAGAAAGCAAAATCCACCACAAAAAACACGCTGGTGGCAGCAATGCAGAGCCAAAGTGGATATTTCCAAGCGTGGCGAATCACGAAGAATGTGAGAATCGTGGTGATCAGCATGTCGGTCGTTACAGCAATGCCGTAAGCCGAGGCCAACGCGCCCGACGATTTGAACATCACCACCGCCAACACAATCGCCACAAACAGCGCCCAGTTCACAAACGGGATGTAGATTTGACCGGTTTCTTTCGTGGACGTGTGCAACATGCGCAGGCGCGGTAAGAAGCCAAGCTGCACGACTTGTTTGGTCACAGAAAACGCACCGGAAATCAAAGCTTGCGACGCGATGACGGCAGCCATTGTGGCCAAGATCACTAGCGGTATCAGCATCCAATCGGGCGCCATCATGTAAAACGGGTTTTTCACAGTCTCTGGCTTGGCGAGAAGCAGAGCGCCTTGGCCGAAATAATTCAGCGTGAGTGCTGGCATAACCACCGTAAACCAAGCAATGCGAATCGGGCGTTTGCCAAAGTGCCCCATATCTGCATACAGCGCCTCTGCACCCGTGACGCACAGCACAATCGCCCCTAAGACAATGAAGGCTGTTCCCGGGTTGTTCCAGATGAAAATAGCTGCGTAATGCGGGCTGAGTGCCTTCAAAATCATTGGATTGCCCAAGATATGAAAAATTCCGAGGCTAGCGAGTGTGGCAAACCAAACTAAGGTGATTGGTCCAAAGAATTTGCCGATGCCCGCCGTGCCGCGCTTCTGTACGAGAAACAGAAAGAACAAAATCACAAGTGACAGTGGCACCACATACTTTTTAAATTGTGGCGAGATGACTTCTAAGCCCTCAACTGCGCCGAGCACAGATATCGCCGGCGTGATGACACCGTCGCCGTAAAACAAGCACGTGCCGAAGATCCCCACAATAAGCAACACACGTCGCAATTGCGGCTTGTCGCTCACAGCGCGCGAGGCCAACGTCAACATTGCCACCAAGCCGCCTTCGCCCCCGTTGTCAGCCCGC
>JAYUSD010000107.1:0-9296 GCA_043755865.1 Variovorax sp.
CCCATTGCAATTGGCTATGCCACTTTAGACTACACGGCGCTCGATACCGTCGTGCATGCGATGGTGCGCGGCAAACCCGTGCCGATGAAAGTCTGCGCCATGCCGTTTGTGCCGCAGCGCTACTATCGTGGCTGAAATTAATGTGTATCTGACCCCATTTAATTCAATCTATCAATTTTTAAGGAGAACCCAAATGCCGATGAAATACACCGAAGACCATGAATGGCTCAATGTAGATGGCGACAGCGCCACTGTAGGAATCACCCACCACGCGCAAGACGCACTGGGCGATGTGGTGTTCGTGGATCTGCCGGAAGTGGGCAAGTCTTATGCACAAAAGGATGTGGCTGGCGTGGTTGAAAGCGTCAAAGCTGCAGCCGATGTGTACATGCCTGTGAGCGGCATAGTGACTGAGGTGAACGAAGCCCTGCGCGCTGATCCAGCTTTGGCCAACAGTGATCCACTCAAAGCCGGCTGGTTCTTCAAAGTCAAACTGTCTGACGTTGGCCAACTCACAGTGCTGATGGACGAAACGGCTTATACAGCGTTTGAGCAGAAGGCTTGAATGCCAATTAGTTTCAGGACGCGAAAGGCGCGAAGGTTACGCGAAAGACGCAAAAAAATACCAAAAACATGTTGGATTTAGTTTGCAGTATTTGATTTGTATTTTTTTCAAAGAATTTTCTTTGTATTTTTTCTGACTTTCTTTTTCGCGTCTTTCGCGTAACTTTTGCGTCTTTCGCGACCGGAAATCCGTTTTAAATCTCACCGAGCAAACAATCATGTTGATGCAATCTGCCCCCTCTTTGAACGAACTTGAAAATCACGCTGAATTTCAAGCGCGCCATATTGGCCCTTGGCAAGGCGATGAGCAAAAAATGCTGAGCGTCGTTGGCGCAGCGTCGCGCCGAGCACTCATCGAAGCCATCGTGCCCGATTCGATCAAGCGAGCCAACGCCATGAAGCTGCCAGCGCCGATCACCGAAGCGGCTGCATTGGCAGAGATGAAAGCAGTGGCAAGCAAAAACAAGTTGATGAAAAACTTCATCGGCCAGGGCTATTACAGTTGCCACACGCCCGGCGTGATCCTGCGCAACGTGCTGGAGAACCCCGCTTGGTACACCGCGTACACGCCCTATCAAGCCGAGATCAGCCAAGGCCGCATGGAAGCGTTGATCAATTTTCAAACCATGGTGTGCGACCTCACAGCCATGCCGATGGCCAACGCCTCGATGCTCGATGAAGCAACCGCAGCCGCAGAAGCCATGACGCTGGCTAAGCGCAGTGTGAAAGCCAAAGGCAACGTATGCATCGTGGCGGGCGATGCGCATCCGCAAACGATTGAAGTGATGCAGACCCGCGCCAAGCCGCTGGGCATTGAGATCAAAACGGCTGAGTCTGAAGAAGAGTGGAATGCGCTGATCGCAGGCGATGATTATTTTGCTGTGCTTGAGCAATATCCGTCCACCAGCGGCCGCTTGGGCGAGGAAGACAGCGATGTGAAGACGGCGCATGCCAAAGGCGCGGCCTACATCGTGGCCACGGATTTGCTCGCGCTCACCTTGCTCACGCCGCCGGGCCAATGGGGCAATGGCGATCCAGCGGGAGCAGCAGACATCGTGATCGGCTCCACGCAGCGCTTCGGCATGCCGCTGTGCAATGGCGGGCCGCACGCCGCTTTCCTCGCCTGCAAAGATAATTTCAAGCGCTCCATGCCCGGCCGCTTGGTGGGCGTGAGCGTGGATGCGCATGGCAATCCGGCTTACCGCCTCGCACTGCAAACGCGCGAGCAACATATTCGCCGCGAGAAAGCCACCAGCAATATTTGCACAGCGCAGGTGCTGCCCGCAGTCGTGGCGAGCATGTATGCGGTGTATCACGGGCCGGTAGGTCTGAAGCGAATCGCGCAGCGCGTCGCCAGCTACACGGCGATTCTGGCCAAAGGCCTGCAAGAGCTCGGGTTTGGTTTGAGCGAAAAAAGCAGCGGCTTTGACACGATCTGCCTGCACACCAAGGACGCTACTGATTTGATAGCTTCTCGCGCAGTATCCATGTCGGCAAACCTTCGAAAAGCTTGGGATGAATACACTATTCTGAGCTTGGATGAAACGACGACTCGCGCAGACGTCGAGCTGCTCTGGACAATCTTCGCCGATGGTAAAAAGACCCCCGATTTCGCACAGTTCGAAAAAGGCATTGAGCCTCTGATCCCGCATTCACTGCGCCGCACCAGCCCCTTCCTCACGCATCCCGTCTTCAACTCGCATCACAGCGAGACGGCGATGCTGCGCTACATCCGCAAGCTCTCTGATAAAGATTTGGCGCTAGATCGCACGATGATCCCGCTGGGCTCATGCACCATGAAGCTCAATGCCACGAGCGAGATGATTCCGATCACTTGGCCCGAGTTTGCCAACGTCCATCCATTCAGCCCCGCCAATCAGCGCGAGGGATACAAATTGCTCGATGAGCAACTGCGCGAATGGCTCTGCCAAGCCACAGGCTATGCGGGTATTAGCTTGCAGCCCAATGCCGGCTCGCAAGGTGAATATGCTGGCTTGCTCGTGATCAACGCTTGGCAGCATTCTCGTGGCCAAGGCCACCGCAATATTTGCCTGATTCCGGCGAGCGCGCATGGCACAAATCCAGCCAGCGCGCAAATGGTGGGCCTGTCCGTCGTCGTTGTTGCATGCGACGCACAAGGCAACGTCGATATGGTCGATATGAAAGCGAAATGCGAGCAACACAGCGCGAATTTGGCCGCTGCGATGATTACCTATCCATCCACCCATGGCGTGTTTGAAACCAGCGTGAAAGAACTTTGCGCTTTGGTGCATGAGCACGGTGGCCGCGTGTATGTCGATGGCGCAAACATGAATGCACTCGTCGGCGTGGCCGCGCCCGGCGAATTCGGCGGCGATGTGAGCCACCTCAATTTGCACAAAACCTTCTGCATCCCGCATGGCGGCGGCGGCCCCGGCGTCGGCCCGGTCTGCGTGGTGGAAGATCTTGTGCCCTTCCTGCCCGGCCATGCCACCGGCGGCATACACACGAAAGGCGTTGGCGCTGTGAGCGCTGCCCCCTTAGGCAACGCGGCCGTGCTGCCGATCAGCTGGATGTATTGCCGCATGATGGGCGCCGATGGCTTGAAAGATGCCACCGAGATTTCCATCCTCAGCGCCAACTACATCAGCGCGCGCCTCAAAGGCCACTTCCCCACCTTGTATGCGAGCGAACAAGGCTATGTCGCCCATGAATGCATCATCGATATCCGCCCTATCAAAGAAAGCTGCGGCGTGAGCGCCGAAGACGTGGCCAAGCGTTTGATTGACTACGGTTTCCATGCGCCCACGCTGAGTTTCCCAGTCGCTGGCACGCTGATGATCGAGCCCACGGAGAGCGAAGATTTGGCCGAGATGGATCGCTTCATCAACGCGATGATCGCCATCCGCGCCGAGATCGCCGAGATCGAGCAAGGCAGATGGCCGCAAGACGACAACCCGCTGAAAAACGCCCCACACACCGCGCAAGCCGTGAGCAGCGATGAGTGGAAGCATGCGTATCCACGTAGCGTGGCCAGCGCAACATTGAGCGCTAAGAATCACAGCAAATATTGGGCACCTGTGGGCCGATTGGACAACGTCTATGGCGATCGCAACTTGGCTTGCAGTTGCATTCCAGTGAGCGATTACGCGTGAAGGCGCGCAGCGCATGACGATGGAGTTTGTCACTCGCCGCGTTGACTACGCACTGCCCCAAGATCGAGCAGCGCTTACAGCCCTGCTCGATCACTACGCCCGCGACCCGATGGGTGGTGGCGCTTCAATAGCTCCTGGTGTGCTGGCGCGCCTCTGTGACGAGCTCGGCGAACGCTCATTCGCCTTCAGCTTCATCGCTTGGGCGCAAACCTCCATCGGCGAGCAAGCGGTGGGTCTCGCCAATTGCTTTGAAGGCTACAGCACCTTCAAAGCCGCCCCGCTCGTCAACATTCACGACATTGTGGTGCACAGCGATTGGCGCAGCCAAGGTGTGGGGCGACATCTCATGCAAGCAGTCGAGACAGAAGGCCGGGCACGCAAAGCCTGCAAGATCACGCTAGAAGTGCTCACTGGAAACGCAGTGGCGATGAAGAGCTATGCTCGCTTCGGCTTCGCGCCCTATGCGCTCGATCCAAAAGCAGGAACAGCCACTTTTATGCAAAAGTGGCTGTAGCTTGAATTGCAGAGCTTACTATTAATTTAGTAGCGCTTCACGCATATTCTATGCCGGCAAACAGCCTAAAACGCTTACAAAAGCAGGTTGCGGCTGTCGTTAAAGCTGCCGTCACAATTGTTTAGTGCTAAACGTATCGCAGCTCTTGACTTGCCCCGTTTGAATGCCTTGATTAAACCAACGCATGCGCTGCTGGCTGGTGCCGTGCGTGAAGCTATCGGGCACGATGCGACCTTGGCTTTTTTGCTGGAGGGCATCGTCGCCAATTTGCTGGGCGGCATTCATGGCTTCTTCGATGTCGCCTTTCTCTAGCCACTGCTTGCCTTGCGCAGCGTATTTTTTCTGCGTGTGATGCGCCCAGACGCCAGCATAGCAATCGGCTTGCAATTCGAGGCGCACGGAAAGCTGATTTTGCTCACGCGCACTCACCTTGCCGCGCATCGCATCGACTTTGCCGCTTGTGCCAAGGATGTTTTGCACATGATGGCCGACCTCATGCGCAATGACATAGGCCTGAGCAAAATCGCCAGGTGCACCCAGCTTATTTTTCATGGTTTCATAAAAGCTTAAATCGATATACACCTTGCTATCGGCCGGGCAGTAAAACGGGCCCATGGCAGCTTGGCCTGCGCCGCAGGCGGTGGTGGTTTGGCCGCGAAAGAGCGTGAGCTTAGGCGCGGGATATTGCGCGCCGGCTTGCTTGAAAATCGCGCCCCATACATCTTCTGAATCAGCAAGCACCGTGCCCACCATCGAGGCCATGGCATCGTCCTTTGGCGGGCGCTTGGCAGGTGCTTGGCTGACTTGCTGGGTCACTTCACTGCCACCGCCACCCAAAACACCAAGCACCGTCATCGGGTTGATGCCAAAGATCCAGCCGGCAACCAACGCGATCACGATCGTGCCTAAGCCCACGCCGCGCCCGCCGCCCAAGCGAAAGCCACCACCCCCACCACTGCCTGAGCCTGTTTGGTCACGGCGGTCTTCTACGTTGTCTGATTGGCGATTGCCTTCCCATTTCATGGCTCAGTCTCCTAATAATGAATAGCGTCATCGTACACCGCCGGGAAGAGCGCCTCGTTTGAAGCGTGCAACTTTTTCGCGTGAAATGCTATTCGCGACACAGTGCAAATACTTGCATCGCACAAAAACGAAGACTCTCGGTGGTGCTGGTGTGAGCGAGGACGAGTTGTTCGAAGGCATACACCGAATCGGTTTGCATACGCCGCGTATCGGCTACCAAGCCATCATGCGCCATCAGCTGAGAAAAGCGCGAGAGCAGTGCTAAGCCGCTGGCATAACCCAGCTCGCTCGGCACGAGGCTCGCGCTCACGCCAGCAGCTTGTGTGTTGGCCATCACTGGTTTGCGGATTGTTGCAATCATCGTCATCTCCTGTAAGGATCTATCAGTGGTTTCAAAGTGGGCTGCTCACTCTTTTGGAGCAAACAAGCCAAGCCAGTGCTGATACAACGCAAGTGTGATTCAATAGATGACATGCCTTTAGAACCATCTCCCGAGAGCCGCGTGATTAATTCACGCAAAGCACTCAAAACGCTTTTATTGACCGGCTTTGAGCCTTTTGGCGACGATCCCGGGAATCAACGTCTGAACGCCAGCGCTGCAATCGCAAACACGCTGCATGGCCAGCGAATCGGCGCTTGGCGTATCGCAGGCCATGTGTTGCCCTGCGAATATGGCCGCTCGGCGCGTGTTTTGAAAACACTGATGCGTGAATACGATCCGCAGGCGGTCGTTTGCCTCGGCCAAGCCGGAGGCCGCAGCGCCATCAGTCTTGAGCGCATCGCGGTTAATTGGGATGACGCGGCACTCGCAGACAACGCCGGCCTGCGGCGTTGCGGCCAACCCATCCTCAAAACCGCGCCTGCAGCCTACTTCAGCACCCTGCCCATCCACACGATGCGCGATGCCCTGCTCGTGCACGGCATTCCCGCTGAGCTGTCCAGCAGCGCCGGCCATTTCGTTTGCAACCACGTCTTCTTCTTGGTTTTGCATGCTCTGCGAAAATCAAAAATTCCGGCAGGTTTTGTGCATGTGCCGTATTTGCCAAGCCAAGCGCAAGCAACAGGGCTGGCGCAGATGCCAAGCATGACGCAAGAAGACATGAATACCGCAATACACGCCGCAATTGCCAAAATATAGTCATCAGCATCATGCCTAATCACGAAACGCGCCCGCAAGCCCCATCGCCCACTCATTTAACTTGGCTTCAATGGTTTGCCTTGGGCACGCGTTTGTCCTTGTTGATGCCCATCAACACTGCGCCCGTGCTTGCGCCAAGCTCAGTCATGCGGGCATGGCAGTTTGTCGGGTTCTTGGCTGTGTGTGTTGCCACCGATGTTGCATTGGCGCGCTGGTTGGTGTTGGGGGAGGCAAATTTCTATCCTGCTGCTTTGCCCTTGCAATGGATCACCTTTGCTATTAGTGCGTTGGCTGTGTGGCTGGCCGTAGAGCATGGCAGTGATGCAGGCGCTTTGCGCAATGCAGAGCGCAGCAATGCATCCAAAGTTGGCACCATCCTCGGCTTGCTGCTGGCCAGCAGCTTCGCCTACATCTTGTTTTCATACGGCGTCGGCATTGCAGCTGCGCACATCAAGCATCCTGCATGGGCTCTTGGTCTGGCGTGGCTGGGCTGGGGCAGCTATTGGCTGGTGCAGCTGTGGGCGTTCATTGTGGCCATGCGCATTTACCATGTGATGGGTTTGCGCGTGAGAGCGGCCATGGCCGTGGCGTTTGGCTCGGCAGCGCTAGGCATCGCTGCGCACGCCGTGTTTCCAGGTCAATTGTGGTATCCCAGCGGCAATGATTCAACAGCGCAGCCGCCTCAAATTCGGCTCAGCCAAGCATTGTTTGAATCACAAGCGCAATTACTCACAACGCAATTGGCGCAAATCAAAGCACGCCAGCCAGATCAAAGCAATGTCTATGCGCTCGTCTACGCGCCTTATGCACCAGAAGACGTTTTTCTCAAAGAATCACGGATGGTGGCGCAAGTGCTCAACGAGCGCTTCAAAAGCGAAGGCCGCATCGTCAGCTTGGTCAACAACATCCAGACCACGCAAACCCATGCTTGGGCAAGCCCTGAGAATTTGCAGCGCGCCCTGAAAGCCATCGCCGCGAAGATGAGTGAAGAAGATGTGCTGGTGCTTTATCTCACCTCCCACGGCGCAAAGAATTTCAAGCTCGCCAGCGCGCATTGGCCACTAGCAACGGATGATCTCAGCCCCCAAGAATTGGCCAGCATGCTCTCTCATGCCGGCATCAAACACCGCATCATTGCCGTCTCGGCCTGCTATTCAGGCGGCTGGATCGAGCCTCTCAAAACCGATCACAGCCTGATCATGACAGCAGCCGATGCCACCCACACATCGTATGGCTGCGGCACACGCTCGGAGCTCACCTTTTTTGGCAGAGCCGTTTTCAGCGAAGGCTTGCGAGAAACCGCTTCTTTTGAAGAGGCTTTTGCGCGAGCGATCCCGGTGATTAAAAAACGCGAGGAAGAAGCGGGCAAAGACGATGGCTTTTCTAATCCACAAATCTTTGTGGGCGAAGGCATTAAGCCGCTTTTGCGACAAATCGAACGCCAGATCGCACAAGCTGCATTGGAGCCCGTTCAAAAGCCATGAAAAAAGACCACATTGCTCCCTTCTTTGCCACGCTCAAGGCCGCCAATCCGATGCCCAATACGGAGCTGGAATACACCAGCGTGTTTGAGCTACTTGCAGCTGTGTTGTTTTCTGCGCAAGCCACGGATGTCGGCGTCAATAAAGCCACGCGCAAGCTCTTTCCCGTGGCCAACACGCCAAGTGCTGTGCATGCGCTTGGCCTCAAAGGCCTAGAGAACTATGTCAAAACGATTGGCCTCTTCCGCAGCAAAGCCAAGCATTTGCATGAGACGTGTCGCATTTTGGTGGAGCAGCATGGCGGCATTGTGCCGCGCACGCGAGAGGCATTGGAGGCGCTGCCCGGCGTAGGCCGCAAGACGGCGAACGTCGTGCTCAACGTCGCCTTTGGGCAGCCCACCATGGCAGTGGATACACATATCTTTCGCCTGAGTAACCGCACAGGACTGGCGCCGGGCAAGAATCCTATGCAAGTGGAAGCGAGATTGGAAAAGCGTATACCTGTCGAGTACGCCGTGGATTCGCACCATTGGCTCATCTTGCATGGCCGCTACGTTTGCATGGCGCGCAAGCCGCTTTGCTTTAAATGCAGCGTATCGGCATACTGTGCTTATCGGCCAAAAACGCTTTCCGAATAACCGCTATGTCACTTTAAGGAAATCAAATGCACCCACCATCCTTTCCACGTCGATATTTTATTAAAAAAGGGCTATTAGCCGGCGTATATACTGCGCAGAGTGCTTCTCTTTTTATAGCAACCACTGCATTCAATG
The DNA here is from genome assembly GCA_043755865.1 of Variovorax sp. Classification (GTDB taxonomy): domain Bacteria; phylum Pseudomonadota; class Gammaproteobacteria; order Burkholderiales; family Burkholderiaceae_C; genus JANMDU01. Next base: position 8,628 of record JAYUSD010000107.1, read on the forward strand.
CGCATGCACAAAGCGCTGCCGACTACCCGACGCGGCCTGTCAAGATCGTCGTTGGCTTCCCCGCTGGCGGCGGCACCGATGTGTTTGCTCGCGCGCTCGCGCAGGGGCTTCAGGCGCAACTCGGCAGTACTTTTTTGGTAGACAACAAGCCGGGCGCGGGCGGTGTGGTGGCCAGCCAAGGCATGCTGCAAGCGCCGCCTGACGGCCTCACGCTTTTGCTGGGTAGCACGTCCACGCAAGTCATCGCGCCCTTGCTGTATGCCAAGCGGCCCTACACGCCAGCAGATTTCACGCCGATTGCGCACATTGCCAGCGTGGGCATCGTGTTGGTGGCGCATCCGAGCGCGCCCTATAGCAATATCTCCGAGCTCATCCAATACGCCAAGCAGCGCCCCGGCCAGCTCAATTACGCCTCGGGCGGCAATGGCGTGACGAACCATCTCGCCATGGAGCTGCTTAAAAGCCGCACGAACACGTTCATCACCCACATCCCCTATCGCGGCTCAGCGCCTGCCCTACAAGATGTGATTGGCGGGCAAGTGCCGATCATGTTTGACTCGATTGCGTCCAGCGGCCCTCAAATAAAAAGCGGCAAAGTCAAGGCGCTGGGCGTTGCAGGCCTGCAAAGAAGTGATGCCCTGCCCGGTGTACCCACGATTTCTGAAAGCG
>JAYUSD010000108.1:0-23190 GCA_043755865.1 Variovorax sp.
CATAGAATATGCGCAGAGTGCTATCAATAAAAGAGTGATGTAGGCGGCGATTCAAGCAATCCGCAGCCGCTTGATCAGCCGCCCGCTACTCGGATTAAAAGCGCTGCGGCCGTGCAATACGCGGTGGTTATCCACCACGATGCAATCGCCTTTTTGCAAGGCCACTTTCTCCACGCATTGCATGGCAAGTTGCTCCACTGTGGCTAAATCTTGGTGCTGCTGCTCGCTCATGAATTCAAAGCGCAGCTTGGCAAAGCCAATCAAGTCGCGCCGGTTAAAGCGGATGTACCAGCGCTGCTGCTCATCGCGCCAGAGGACCGGGGCGCTGCCATAAGGTGTGGTGTATTTCTGCGTGGAAAGCCGCTCGATCAAATCTGCTGAAGCTAGAGCCAGCATGCGATTCACATGCGAGACCCAGCTCACGCCGCCGCCTGTCTCATCACAGTGCCAGCAATGCATCAGCACATAGCGCGCGGGCTCAGGGCTATAGCTGTCATCGGTGTGCAATGGGAATTCATCCGCGTTCGATGAGAGCACCGCATTGCCGACGGCGTCGCGCATCGGTATATCCATGTTTTCCACACGGTTCACCCCATCGTTTTCCAAATTTGGTGCACCGGGGCGCAAGCCTTGAGTCGAGCGCGCGCCAAGTTGCTCGCCCAATGCGATGAGGGCCGCATTGTCAGTATCCAACGCCACGGAGCGCGCCACGCCCCAGCCTTGGTGATGCAGTGCAGTCAAAGTGGATATGAAATCTTGCATGTGCGAAATGTATAAATGAATACTTTTGGTATCTTGACGATTTAAAGCGGTCTTACTAACCTGATTTGTGTGCTGACAAACAGCACACACGCGAATCTTTCCACTTTCAAATATCGAGGATCATCATGCACACAACCCGGTTCAAACTGTTGCCAGTGGCTAGCGCTGCTGCCTTGCTTGTCGCGTGCGGAGGAGGCAACGATGCAGTCTCTAATGCGCCGCCTGTGCCTTGGGCCAGCCCCGCGATGATTGTGCTGCCGGGCGCAGCATCCAAAACCATTCCTCTTACCGGATGCGACTCTGGTTTCCAAACAGTCACGCTAGTTGTCAACTCAACCGGCGACATGATCGTGAGTGGCGCGCCGAGCGGCACAACGACGATCAGTGAGATCAATCGTCTAAACTATGCCACTGCTGAGTTCAAGTCTGTGTCAGGTCAAAACAGTACTTCAGGTCCTAGAGCCGAAGTGTACATGAGCAACTCCGCAGGCATTATCAGTGCGGAAGTGACTAGCACCGGTAGCGGTGGAAGTTTTTATTCAGCTAAATCCACTGCGCCCTTGCATAGTTTTAACTGCAGCCTAGCCAATGGCTCAGCATCCTTTGCCTTGACCACGCTTCCTTCCAGCGCACGCTTAGCCAGCCAGATGACCAATGGCATCACGGGTATTGACACTACTAGCCAGCCTGGCGCCAGCGCGACTTTTGTAACTGGTGTGGCGACATGGGACGGCGTCGGCGGCGGATCATCCCCCTACCGCTATACCCAGCTTAATGTGAACACGGGTGCTCTGGGCGGCAGTGCGACCTCCACGGGCACATTCGTGACCACGGTCATCACTTTGCCGACCACACCGACATCGACCTACGCTTACGTCAACGAAGATATGGCCAATGGAAACAAAGGTTTCTATACATCAATCGAGCAAACATCTGGCACATTCGTGTTGAACATTCAACGTATTGCCAATTTGCTGAACCCGGGTTATTTCGATTGAGCTAATCGCCCTGTCTGAAATCAGAGAAAAGTGCCCCGTAAGGGGCATTTCTTATTGTTTTTTGAAGTGTTCTATGCAGTTTGCCGGCGTGGAATATGTGCGGAGTGCTATTGAATTAATAGCATGGTCAGATCCAAATACAGCCTCAAACAAGGCGATGCTGGCGCAGTATCATTTTGAAGACGTGCTCGGCTGTGGGCTGGTGCTGGTGGCAATGGAAACTGACACGTCCGGCGGCGCAGCCACGGGCGCATTGAGTTGAGCAGGCGTGAGGTTAAGTGGTTTGCTTTGCAGAGCCGCCAAAAACTGCGCTTGATTCAGGTGCTGATAAAGAGGGCGAAAGGCAAGCTCGAATTCCAATTGACCGCTGGGCAGAATCTTTGGCGCTGCCATTTTCTGGCTCTTGCATTGCTTGCCGCAGGCATTGCCTAGGTCGCGTTGCACAGACCGTGCGGCGTCGATCGCGTTGCTTTGCGCGCCAGCGGTGGCAAATGTAGCGCGGGTGGTCATAATCAGTCGGCCAAGCCCGTCCAAGGCACTGTGTTGCAGCCCCATCTCGCCTGCGAGAGCGTCGCGGCTGAGGGAAGCGGCAGCGGGCGTACCGCTGGCCGTTTTAGGCGCTGATGGGGCGCCTGTTGCGCCTGCCGCTGGGCTGACTATCGCGCCGGGTTTAGGCTGCGGCACGGCAGGCAAGCCGAGCACGTTGGCCTCTTGCGCTGCCGCACTGGGGGCAAGCATATGCAAAGTGATGACCGATGCACCGAATAAAAGCGCGGCGCTAAAAGCGGAAGAGAAGTTTTTCGTGCGGTTCATGCTTAGATTTTCGCATTGAAACACAACCGGCTGCCCGAAGCGCCTCAATGTGCTCAACAACACGCTCTGAGCTCAATCTCGCTCGGGATCAAGCGGCATGTGGTTGCACGGCTAAAACCAGCGCGAATGATCCGCGCAAGGCCCTATGAATACTGTTCGCCTAGGAATCCGTTCGCCCTGATCCTTCGACAAGCTCAGGACTGGGTACGCTTCGCGTATCGAAGGGCTCTCGTGGGCTTCGATGCCTCAGCCCGAACGGAAATTGCTCTAACCGAACAGTATTGGGGCCATTAGTGGGTGTGACGCGGCTTGCGGCCACCGCCACCATGGCCACCTAGGCCGCCACCAGCGCCGGTGCCACCGCTGCCGCGCAGGGTGCGGGGGATCGTGAGCGAATCGACCATTGCGTCAAAACGCTTGGTAAACATTTTGTCAATCTCAGTGACCACATCGCCCATCTCGGCTTTCTCGAAATGGCGCTCCATGACGGCTGTCACATCGTCAATCAGCATATCGCGCTGCACTTGCATGATGTCGCCCGGCGTGGGGCCTACGAAGAGCATGAGGAAATCATCGCGAGATTCTTCTGCGTCATTTTCTTCGTCTTCATCGTCAAATTCATTGTCGTAAATGCTGATTTCAATGGCCGCGCCAGCGCTTGAAAGCTCATTGAGATTCATGCACATCTCTTCTAAGCTGGCACGAAAGGATTCATCGGCAGGCACAGTCCAACACATGCTCAGCACATGCTCTTTGTCATCCATCCGAATGCCGGGTTCCTCTTCATAGGAGCTCACAGCACCCTTGGCAAGCGACGATGCCCCCGCGTAAGACCACAAAGGTTTCAAAGCATCTTGCAGCTGAGCATAAGACACATCCGCGCGCAACGGCACATCGCCATGCACATGGATTTCGTAAGGGGGTTCGTAGGAAGATGCCATGAGGAGAGTTTAGTACTTTGGCGGCAGTGCGGGCATTTTTTTAGCGTTGAAGTAAGAATCGAACCCAGCGCGCTTGCGCGCTTTGTCAACACCGCCCTAGGGCGGACCGGTTCGGGATAGCAAAGCTGTTTGTTATTGAAGAATTGGTGCCTCGAACCGGAATCGAACCGGTACGCCCGCTATGAACGAAGCGGCGGATTTTAAGTCCGCTGTGTCTACCTATTTCACCATCGAGGCTGCAAACTACACAAAGCTGATTGTCAAACAAAAACGCCCCGATCTTGAGCGGGGCGTGAAGATTTTCAAACCGACAACATGAGCGCTGTCTAAATTCTGGAGGCGCGACCCAGAGTCGAACTGGGCTAACCGGATTTGCAATCCGGGGCATAACCGCTTTGCTATCGCGCCAAAACTGATTCGATCCATGCTGAATACAAACTAAAAAGGGAAGCAATTGCTTCCCTTTTTAACGAAACTGGAGCGGGAAAAGAGTCTCGAACTCTCGACCTCAACCTTGGCAAGGTTGCGCTCTACCAACTGAGCTATTCCCGCGAGAGAGCCAAATTATAGCAGCAAAAAATCAGTGCTTCAAAACCTTCTGCGATGCTTTGGTTTTTTCTTTGCTTAACGCGCTCACCACGGGCGCAAGCGCAGTCGGTGCGGCCTCTTCATCCGTGAGTGGCACTGGCATGCGCTCCAGTGCCGCTTGCAGCACCTGATCAATCCATTTCACAGGGATGATCTCCATGCCGTTTTTCACGTTCTCTGGGATATCGGCCAAGTCTTTGACGTTTTCCTCCGGGATCAACACCGTTTTGATGCCGCCGCGCAAAGCGGCAAGCAGTTTTTCTTTCAGGCCGCCAATGCCGGTAACTTCACCGCGAAGCGTGATCTCGCCCGTCATCGCCACGGAGGCCTTTACAGGGATGCCGGTGAGCGCGGAGACGATCGCAGTCGTCATGGCGATGCCGGCGCTTGGGCCATCTTTGGGTGTAGCACCGTCGGGCACATGGATGTGCACATCTTTTTTCTCAAACAACTCGTCTTTGATGCCGAGACGCTGCGAACGCGAACGCACCACGGTGCGCGCTGCTTCCACAGATTCTTTCATCACATCACCGAGCGAGCCAGTACGCGTTGTGACGCCTTTGCCAGGCATCACGGCGGCTTCAATCGTGAGCAAATCTCCGCCGACCTCCGTCCATGCGAGACCGACGACCTGCCCAACTTGACTGCTTTGCTCGGCGCGGCCATAGTTGAATTTTTGAACACCCACAAACTCGCTCAAATTTTCAGCTGTCACCACAACTTGACCGACATACTTTTTGAGCAAGATGCCTTTGACGACCTTGCGGCAAATCTTGGAGAGCTCGCGCTCAAGCGAGCGCACGCCAGCTTCTCGGGTGTAGTAGCGCACGATGTCGCGCACTGCAGATTCGGTCACATCCAGCTCGACCGCTTTCACGCCATTGTTTTCCAGCTGCTTCGGGAGCAAATAACGCAGCGCAATACTGGTTTTTTCGTCTTCGGTGTAGCCCGACAGGCGTATGACTTCCATGCGATCCAACAGCGCAGGCGGAATATTCATCGAATTGGATGTAGCAACAAACATCACATCGCTCAAATCGAAATCCACATCGACGTAATGGTCGCTGAACGTGTGATTCTGTTCAGGATCAAGCACTTCGAGCAAAGCACTCGATGGATCGCCGCGCGAATCGTGACCCATTTTGTCGATCTCATCAAGCAAAAAGAGTGGATTACGCGTGCCCGCTTTGGTGAGGCTTTGCAAAATTTTGCCTGGCAAAGCGCCGATATAAGTACGACGATGGCCGCGAATCTCAGCTTCATCGCGCATGCCGCCCAGTGCCATACGCACATACTTGCGGCCTGTGGCTTTGGCAATGGATTGACCCAGTGAGGTTTTTCCCACGCCTGGTGGGCCAACCAAGCAAAGAATCGGTGCTTTGACTTTGTCAACGCGCTGCTGTACGGCAAGATACTCAAGAATGCGGTCTTTTACTTTGTCTAAGCCAAAGTGATCTGAATTGAGCACGGTTTCGGCATTGCCTAAATCATGCTTGATCTTGGTTTTCTTGCTCCACGGCAGGCCGATTAACACGTCGATATAGTTACGAACCACGGTGGCCTCGGCTGACATGGGCGACATGAGCTTGAGCTTTTTCAGCTCTGAATCAGCCTTCTTGCGCGCTTCTTGCGGCATCTTGGCGGCTTTGATCTTTTTCTCAATTTCTTCAATGTCCGCGCCTTCTTCACCATCACCCAGCTCTTTTTGAATCGCCTTGACCTGCTCATTCAAATAAAAATCGCGTTGGTTTTTCTCCATCTGGCGCTTGACACGGCTGCGAATTTTCTTGTCAACATTCAGAATTTCTAATTCGCGATCCAATTGCTCAAAGACATTTTCCAAGCGCGCTTTGACATCGAGGAGCTCCAGCACCGTTTGCTTGTTTTCCAGCTTAAGTGGCGTGTGGGCAGCGATCGTGTCGGCCAAACGGCCAGCATCATCAATGCTGGAAATTGAGGTAAGAATCTCTGGCGGGATTTTTTTATTGAGCTTGACGTATTGATCAAACTGGCTAATCACCGCGCGGCGCACCGCTTCGATCTCGTTTGTGCCTTGCTCGCTCAAAGGCTGCCCGGTGTGCGGCGTGACGTTGGCATAAAAATGTGCTTCACCTTCTGTGATTTGATTGACAGTAGCGCGCTGCTGACCTTCCACTAAGACTTTCACAGTCCCATCAGGCAATTTGAGCATTTGCAAAATGGTCGACACGCAACCGACGGCAAACATATCTTCCACCACGGGCTCATCTTTGGCCGCGGCTTTTTGAGCCACCAACATGATGCGGCGATCCGACTCCATCGCGGTCTCGAGCGCTTTGATGCTTTTGCTGCGCCCCACAAAGAGCGGAATCACCATGTGGGGAAAGACGACCACATCACGCAACGGCAGAAGCGGCAGATCCATCGGTTCAGAGGGCAGGGGGGTAGCACCGGACATGACTTTTCACTCTCAAAAATACAAACCAAACCACAAACACCAACACAAACACCAAGTACTTGCCGCCACCGTTGGCCCAGCGTTACGCCTTTTTGGCTTCATCCCGGTAGACAAGCAAAGGCGGCTTGCCTTCGTCAATGGTGGACTCATCCAATACGACTTTGACCACATTACTGGCATCGGGCAACTCGAACATGGTGTCGATCAGCGCAGCTTCAAGGATAGAGCGCAGGCCGCGCGCACCTGTTTTGCGCGTTTGGGCTTTGCGGGCAATTGCGCGCAGCGCATTCGGGCGCACTTCTAATTCTGCGCCTTCCATTGCGAGCAGCTTGGCATACTGCTTGATTACCGCATTCTTTGGCTCGGTCAAGATTTGCATCAGCGCATCTTCGCTCAACTCGTCAAGCGTGGCGATCACGGGCAAGCGACCAATCAGCTCAGGGATCAGACCAAATTTGATCAAATCTTCTGGCTCAATCTCTTTAAATGTATCGGAGAGGCTGCGCTGCTTTTTGCTCTTGACAGTTGCTCCAAAGCCGATGCCGCCGGCTTCCTGCCGAGCTTCTACGACTTTTTCCAAGCCTTGGAATGCACCGCCACAAATGAAGAGAATGTTGGTCGTGTCCACCTGCAAAAAGTCTTGATTCGGATGCTTGCGCCCGCCCTGCGGGGGCACGCCAGCCATCGTGCCTTCCACAAGCTTGAGCAATGCCTGCTGCACGCCTTCGCCACTCACATCGCGCGTGATGGAGGGGTTGTCTGATTTGCGGGAGATTTTGTCAATCTCATCGATGTACACAATGCCGCGCTGCGCTTTTTCGACGTCGTAGTTGCACGCTTGCAAAAGCTTGGAGATGATGTTTTCAACATCTTCACCCACATAGCCCGCTTCAGTCAGCGTGGTGGCATCGGCCATCACGAAAGGCACATCGAGCATGCGAGCGAGCGTTTGCGCGAGATAGGTTTTGCCCGAGCCGGTGGGGCCGATCAGCAAGATGTTGGTCTTGGTGAGCTCAACATCGTCTTTCTTGGCTTTTTCTTTGTGCTTGAGGCGTTTGTAGTGGTTGTACACCGCCACAGCCAACGCACGCTTGGCAGTTTGCTGGCCGATCACGTAGCCATCCAAATGCTGCTTGATCTCAAGCGGCGTAGGCAAGCCATCTTTGGCGGCTTTCTCTGCTTCTGGCGTGACTTCATCGCGGATGATGTCGTTGCACAAATCAATGCACTCATCGCAGATGAAGACCGACGGGCCCGCAATCAGTTTCTTGACCTCGTGCTGGCTCTTGCCGCAGAAGGAGCAGTACAGCGTTTTCTCGCTTGCGGAATTGCCTTTACGGTCTGCCATGTGAGGTGTCCATGAATTGCCAAAATGGGCTGAGTCTAATGATACCGCTTGCAATACCTGTTTCGAGCGCAGTTACCATTTTGATAGCACAGGGCTCAAATCGATGCGCAAGCATATTTCCGTTCGGGCTAAAGTATGGAAGCCTTTGCAAGCCCTTCGATTCGCAAAGCAACCCAGTCCTGAGGTCATCGAAGGGTCAGTGTGAACGGTTGACTTGAAGGACGACTAACTCGGGCGCTTGGCGATCACTTGATCGACCAAGCCGTATTCTTTGGCTTCATCGGCCGAGAGCCAAAAATCTCGCTCAACATCGCGAGCGATTTTTTCAATCGGTTGTCCGGTTTGATCGGCATAAATTTTATTAAGTTGCTCGCGCGTTTTCAAAATCTCGCGGGCAGAAATCTCAATATCGCTTGCCATGCCACGCGCGCCGCCCGAGGGCTGATGCATCATGATGCTGGCGTTGGGCAGAGCAATGCGCTTGCCTTTGGCACCGGCCATCAGTAAGAATGAGCCCATGCTCGCGGCCATACCCGTGCACAGCGTCGAGACATCGGGCTTGATGAAATTCATCGTGTCGTAAATGGCCAAGCCGGCGCTGACTGAGCCGCCGGGAGAATTGATGTAGATAAAAACATCTTTATCAGGGTTTTCGCTCTCCAAAAAGAGCATCTGCGCCACGACCAGATTGGCCATGTAATCTTCCACAGGGCCAACCAAAAAAATGATGCGTTCTTTAAGCAGGCGCGAATAAATGTCATACGCGCGCTCACCACGACCCGATTGCTCGATCACCATGGGCACCATGCCGAGAGCTTGGGCTGGCTCGAAAGTGGTTTCGGAGAAACGATCTAGGCGGCGTTGAGCACTTGTGCTCAATGAGTTACCAGCGTTGCTGGAAATCGGATCTTGTGCAGACAGGGGATTGAAATACTGATTCATGAACTGTGCTCCTTGCTATGCTTACTGTAGCGCAAAATGCGCTTGGATATTTGGGCCAAAAAGGCAAATGGGGCTGACATCGGTTGATGCAAGCCCCATTGTGGACAATTTGACTGAGCCTTGCGGCGAAAGATTTACTGTTGGCCCATCAGCTCATCAAACTCAACAGCCTTGGCAGTGACTTTGGCTTTTGACAACACAAAATCAGTGACGTTGTTCTCGATAATCACAGCTTCGACTTCCGCCAAACGTTGACGATCACTCTGATACCAGCGAATCACATCCGCAGGCTTCTCATACGACGCAGCCATCTCTTCAATATGCGCTTTGATCTGATCTGGCTTCGCACCCAAATCATTGGCCTTGACCAATTCAGCCACCACGAGGCCTAAGCGCACGCGGCGCTCAGCTTGCGGGCGGAAGATGTCTTCAGGAATCGGGGCTTTATCCGCATCCTTGATGCCGCGTGATTTCAGATCAGCTCGGGCGCTCTCGCCCATGCGATCCAACTCAGACTGCACGATGCTCTGAGGCAGATCCAACTCAGCCTTGGCAATCAGCGCGTCCATCACAGCGCCTTTATTTTTTGCGATCAAGCGGAATTTGACTTCACGCTCCAGATTTTTCTTGATGTCTGCACGCAGGCCCTCGGTGGAGCTGTCGGCAATGCCGAGCGACTTCGCAAAAGCTTCGTTGACTTCAGGCAGGTGCTGCGCTTCGAGTTTTTTCACAGTGACGAGGAAATCGGCAGTTTTGCCAGCAACGTCTGCACCATGGTAATCCGCAGGGAAGGCCAAGGGGAACGTTTTGCTTTCACCGAGCTTCATGCCGCGCACAGCTGAATCAAACTCCTTGAGCATCTGGCCTTCGCCGACCAAGAAAGCGAAGTCATCGGCTTTGCCGCCTTCAAACGGCTCGCCGTCGATCTTGCCCGTGAAATCTACTGTGACCCGATCACCTTCTGCCGTGCCGTCTGTGGCTGAGCGCTGAGCGAAGGTGCGGCGCTGTTTGCGCAGGATTTCTACTGTGCGGTCAATCGCGGCGTCAGAGACTTCGGCCGTGGTCTTCTCGACTTCAGCAGTGGAGAGATCGCCGATTTTGACTTCTGGATAGACTTCAAAAATCGCATCAAAATTCATCTGGCCTTCATCGCCTTTGGCTTCTGACTCAGAGATTTTCGGCATGCCAGCAACGCGCAGCTTGGCATCGTTGGCAGCGGTTTGGAAGGCCTCGCCGACTTTGTCGTTGATCACTTCGTAATGCACGCTGTAACCATAGCGCTGCGTGACGATGCTGATCGGCACCTTGCCGGGGCGAAAGCCATCAATTTTGACTTGGCGAGCAAGCTTGCGAAGGCGCGTTTCAACTTCGGTTTGCACCAACGTCATCGGCAGCGTCAAGGTCATCTTGCGCTCAAGTTTCTCTAGTGTTTCTACGGCTACGGCCATGATGGATCTCTTGATAAAAAATGCTGAAAAAATCGTGGTGCGCGGGGGGGGACTCGAACCCCCACAGTGTTGCCACCGTCAGGACCTAAACCTGGTGCGTCTACCAATTTCGCCACCCGCGCGGTTTCTTTTCACTTGCACTGCTGGCATAGCCAGTAGTGCAATCAATTGGTAACCCAGCATTTTAACCCGCGTTCGCGTCTCCTCAGCCGGCTTTCTTTTACCGCCCACTCGCCTGCAAAAGGCTTCACAATGTGCATCTATGCAGCCAAATCCACGCGCCATCACGAGAGGTCTACGCACTGCATTGCAAAATGCTCTCAAATTTATAGCGCTCTGCGCAGTGTTTACGCCGGCAAGTGGCCAAAATGTTTCTCAAACGACGCCTGGAGCGACAGCGCAAGCTTCAAATCAAAAAGTGGCGTTGTCAGGTGTGATGGGCAGCAGAGGCTTATTGGTGATCGATGGCGCGGCTCCGAAGCTACTGGCCGCTGGCCAGACGCATGCGGGCGTGAAGCTGATCAGCGCTTCGGGCGATCAGGCTGTGCTGGAGATTGGCGGCAAGCGCGCCAATCTGCGCGTGGGCGACGCGCCGGTGAGCCTTGGCGGTAGCGCGAGCGCAGGAGCAGGCAACAAAATCACGCTGCCGATGGGCTCGGGCGGGCATTTCATGGCCAACGGCAGTGTTAACGGCAAAGCGATCCAATTCATGGTGGATACCGGCGCAACCACGGTGGCGCTCGGCATCAATGATGCGCAGCGCATGGGCATTGACTATCAAAAAGGCCAGCCAGTGCGCATGAGCACGGCCAATGGCACCGCACTTGGCTGGCGCGTGGTGCTCAATTCCGTGCGCGTGGGTGAGGTAGAAATTTACGACGTAGAAGCCGTAGTGGGCCCGAGTATGCCGTTTGCTCTGCTGGGCAACTCATTCCTCAGCCGCTTCTCGATGAATCGCACGAGCGACGTGATGGTGCTGGAGCGGCGGTTTTGACAAGCGCACGCACGCTACTGAATCAATAGCACTTCGCGCTTATTCTATGCCGGCTAGATGCCGATTCAGCTTATTTTTTAGCACCTAGCTTAGGCTCAGTGCCTTGGGCCAGTCGGTTGATGTTGTCTTTGTGGCGAATGGCCAAAATGAGCGCCATGATGAAGATGGAAAACATCACTGCCTTCGAGGTGTACCACGGGCCGCGGTCTCCGAGCAGGTAGAAAAATGGGGCGAAAGCACCGGCCGCAATTGAAGCGAGCGAGACCCAGCGGAAGAAAAATAGCAAGATGCCAAAGGTGGCTAGGGTGGCAAGGCCAAGCAGCCAATCAATGCCGAAGATCACGCCTGCCGCTGTGGCTACGCCTTTGCCGCCTTTGAATTTGAAGAAGATCGGCCAGACGTGGCCAAGGAAGGCCGCGAGCGCCACCATCGCGAGCGTGCCATCGCCTAAGCCAAATTGTTGACCGAACAGCTTCACTAAAATCACTGGCACGTAGCCTTTCAGTGCGTCTAGCATGAGCGTGATGATGGCTGCAGCTTTAGAGCCTGAGCGCAGCACATTGGTCGCGCCCGGATTTTTGCTGCCATAGCTGCGTGGATCAGCCAGCCCAAATAGTTTGCTCACGATGACGGCGAAGCTGAGTGAGCCGATGAGATATGCGAGCGCGGTGGCGAAGGCGGAATAGAGAATGTCCAAGATGCGGTCTCCAGAAAATCGGTTTTTACTGTATTTTTAAAGCGTTTTAGGCAGTTAGCCGGCGTATTTACTGCGCGGACTGCTCACTTTTTGATAGTGTATCAGGTGCGGTGGGGCGTGGCCTCGGATCGGTTGCGAGCGAGGACGTGGGTTGCAGTGTGGCGGCAGGCGGGGGCGACGACATATCGGTCGGTGTTTTTGTCAGCGGGTGCGCTGGCCGAGGCGGTTTAGGGCGCGGCGCTTTCGCGGTGTGGACGATCTGCGTGGCTTTTTCCATGTCGCCGGAGAGGAAATACGGCACGGCTTTCAGGCTGCGAGCGATCGTCTCGTTGATCAAGATACGCTGCTCAAGCATCGGTTTTTTCAACACCCAAGAGAGCACTTCAGATTTCACGCCCGGATGCCCAATGCCAATACGCAGCCGCCAATAATCCGCGCCCATCTGAGCGGTAATATCGCGCAAGCCGTTATGAGTCGAGCTGCCGCCGAGTTTGACTTTCGCCTCGCCGGGCACGATGTCTAGCTCGTCATACGCCACAAGGATTTCTTCAGGTTGAATCTTGTAAAACCGCGCCAATGCGCCCACAGATTTACCCGAGAGATTCATAAACGTCTGCGGCTGAAGCAGCCAGACGTTGCCGCCGCCCTGTGAGCTTCGCGCCATCAGCCCGTGATAAGCCTTCTCCATCGTGAGATTGGCCTTCCAATGCCGAGCCAGCTCGTCCACAAACCAAAACCCCGCGTTATGCCGCGTGGCCTCATATTCCGAGCCGGGATTGCCCAAGCCAACAAACAGTTTGATCATGGGACAGGATTATCCCTGCTTCTTTTGCTTTGTTGGCTGGCGGAGAATTTCGCGCTACCTTTTGTACCTGCGTCGTACCATCGGGCATTTGCCTCAGAAACTTTTTGAAAACACACGCGATTTAGTTTTGTAGCGCACCCACCGACCTGCCCACGCGCCTTCCAAAAAAATTTCTGATTCAAACGCCCAATGGTTTCCGCGGGACTGATTGTTGGCCTGCAAAAAATAGCGCTCGCTTGTTCGAAAACTGCGATGTAAATCGAACCAAATACAGTAATATTTGTAGACCTCCTGCGTTTCATCGGCGACGTCGTACTGTTGAGCGGCAAGCAACGTCAACTTATTTAATTTGTTGCATTTATATTCAGCACGCCACTAAACTTCAAATATGAAATCTACAGCCCTCATTTTCCTAACAGTATTGCCAGCTATTAGCATTGCAAATACCAATTCTCTTTGTTTGAAAACAGAAAAAATATTTTTTAATTGCAGTACTCCAACTGGAAAATTGATTTCTGTATGCGGCTCAACTGAGCTTTCCGAGAGCAGAGGGTATCTCCAGTACCGAATTGGTAGAAAGAATACTCCTGCTGAACTCGTTTATCCCCAAAATTTAATTCATCCAAGGGGGAGTTTTTCATTCGGTTCAGCGAGTTTTGGTGCCAAGTCTGGAGGAACTAATTTGAGATTCAAGATTGCAGAATTCGAATACACGGTGTTCTATTCATCGGGTGCATTTGATGGCATTAGCGCCGGAGTTTTTTCAAAGACTGGAGCAGACAAACCGCGATATACGTCGTGCAAATTCGAAGAACAACAGCGAAATTTCTATTTGCTTGGATATTTGAATTTGACGGCTATTGATCGAGAAGATATTGTTTACTAGTCAACGAGTTATCCAGCGGAAACCATTGGGCGTTTGAATCAGAAATTTTTTGGAAGGCGCGCGGGGCGAGGGTTGGATTGTGGTGATTTCTATCGCGTGTGTTTTCAAAAAATTTGCTGAGGCAAATGCCCGATGGTACGACGCAGGCGAGCAGGTGGCGTGAAACGGTCGCGTGCATAGCGTCTGTCCAAAAAATGGGCGATCCCAAAACTGGTCGAATACCCAGTTAACACCCACCCAAAACTCCCAAACGGGATTACACTCAAATGTGATTTATTGCCGAATTTGAGACTTGATGTGTGCCCCAGCGATGAGGCGCGCTCAAGCGAAGGAGACGAAGTTGGGTAAACGCGTATTTTTAGATTTTGAGCAGCCGATTGCAGAACTCGAAGGCAAGATTGATGAGCTACGCTATGTGCAGGGGGAGAGCGCTGTGGATATCTCTGACGAGATTGATACGCTCTCCAAGAAAAGCCAGCAGCTGACCAAGGATATTTACAGCCAGCTTTCGCCTTGGCAGATCACGAAGATCGCGAGGCACACTGAGCGGCCTTACACGATGGATTATGTGAACGAGATCTTCACCGATTTCGTGGAGATGCATGGCGACCGGCATTTTGCGGATGATCAATCGATCATGGGCGGCTTGGCGCGCTTTAACGGGCATGCTTGCATGGTGCTCGGGCATCAAAAAGGGCGCGATGTGAAGGAGCGCAGCTTGCGCAACTTTGGCATGGCGCGGCCTGAGGGTTATCGCAAAGCGCTGCGCTTGATGAAGACAGCGGAGAAATTTAAATTGCCCGTCTTTACTCTTGTTGATACGCCCGGCGCGTTTCCCGGGATTGATGCGGAAGAGCGCGGGCAAAGCGAGGCGATTGGGCGCAATATTTTTGAAATGGCGCAGCTTGAAGTGCCGATCATCTCCACCATCATTGGCGAAGGTGGCTCTGGCGGGGCGCTGGCGATTGCGGTGGCTGATCAAGTGTTGATGATGCAGTATTCCGTTTACTCAGTGATCTCGCCTGAGGGCTGCGCCGGCATTTTGTGGAAGACATCGGACAAAGCGCAAGATGCGGCCGAGGCCATGGGCATCACGGCGCATCGTTTGAAGGCGCTGGGCTTGATCGACAAAATCGTGAGTGAGCCTGTCGGCGGCGCGCATCGGGATCACAAGCATGCGGCTGCATTCTTAAAACGGGCTTTGACCGATGCCTATCGCCAAGTGGCTGATTTAAAAGTGAAAGAGTTGCTGGATCGGCGCTACGAGAAGCTGCAGGGCTTTGGGAAGTTCACTGACACTAAAGCGGATTCCAAGGCTGACACGAAGGCAGGCTAGAACAGTGCAAACACCAGATTACTCAAAAGTTGAGCGCGTTGTGCAAATCAAAAAATTGCATGATCCTGACAGCAGCTTGGCGTATTGGTTGTCTAAATCAATCGAGGAGCGTTTTGCCGCCCTAGAGTATTTGCGTCAAGAATGGATGCCCCATGCTGCTCAATCAAGATTTCAAAGAGTTTGCTCAGTTACTCAACGAACACGAGGTTGAGTATCTGATCGTCGGCGGGTACGCATTGATGGTTCACGGGCACGTGCGCAATACTGGCGACATCGACTTTTGGGTCAACCCTACAAACGAAAACGCGCAGCGGCTGATGAAGGTTCTGAGCGAATTCGGCATGGGATCGTTGGGGATAACGGCTGAGAGCTTAAGCGTCGTTGACACTGTGATTCAAATGGGATTTCCTCCCTCGCGTATTGACCTTATGACAAGTATTGACGGCGTTGAGTTCGCGCAGGCATATCCAAACGCGCTGAAGCACGTTATCGATGGAGTTTCGCTGACGATCATTAGTCGTGAGCATTTTTTGAAAAACAAGCGAACGCTTGGACGACACAAAGATATGGCCGATGTCGAAGCTATTGATCCAGCACACTCGCAAAAGCGCTGAGCAAGACGTTCGTCTATTGGCTTGGCCAAATCGGGGGGAACTTGTCGTCGCTTTCAGTGGCGGAGCGGATTCGACGGCTTTGCTTTTGATTGCGCTTGAGGCCGCGCCGGGTAGAGTTAGCGCTGTGCATGTACATCACGGGTTGCAGGCTGCTGCTGATGATTTTGCTGCGCACTGCGAGGCGTTTTGTTTGCAGCGCAATGTGCCGCTGACTGTGCTGCGAGTGAACGCAAATGCGGCGGCGGGGCAAAGCCCTGAGGATGCGGCCCGCAAGGCACGCTACGCAGCGATCTCTGAGCATATTTTGAAGCAAAAACGGCAAGTAGCCGGCATAGAATCTGCGCAGAGTGCTACTGAATTAATAGCGGATACGCCCACGGTTCTTCTTGCGCAGCACGCCGATGATCAGGTGGAGACGCTGTTGCTGGCGCTCTCACGCGGTGCGGGCGTGGACGGGCTGGCGGGGATGGCGGCGCAGTTCACGCGGCATGGCGTGCAGTGGGCAAGGCCATTTTTGATGCCTGAACATTTCATGGGCGCGCAGCAGATTCGGGCTTGCCTTGCCGAGCGCGGCATGCATGCCCGAGAGCCGGGCAGCGCAAATCTTGGGCAAGGCTGGGTGGAAGATCCGACGAATCAATCCCAAGATTTCACGCGCAATCGCATTCGTGCGCAACTCTTGCCTGCGCTGCGTGATACGTTTCCTCAATATCGCGAAACCTTTGCGCGTTCGGCAAGAAATATGGCTCAAGCCGGCGTATTGCTTGCGCAGAGCGCTATTGATTTAGTAGCGACTGTGGGCATGCCGCCGCTGATCAAAGCCCTGCAAACTTTGCCTCGTTCAGCGCAAGCGAACTACTTGCGCCATTGGCTTAAAACGCAACACCGCGCGATGGGCTCAGAGGCGCAGATGAATGAATTGCTCGATCAAATCGCCGCCTGCACGACGCGTGGACATCACATTCACATCAAACTTGCGCAAGGCTTTGTGCGGCGTGAAATGGATAAGGGTGCGGATGTGCTCCGCTTTGAATCGCCAAACGCTTAAAGAAGCCGCCCGTCACTTGTGAGCAAAGATTGGTCTAGCTTGGAGAGCAGGGCAGACAAGCGTACATCTGGCCCGTAGTTGTTTACGGGCGATGCTATGGGCGCGGCGGCGCTCGCAGCTGCCGAGTTGGAGGGATCCGTTTCAAACGCTAAATTTAGCGCAGCCAACACAGCAATGCGATCACGCGCTTTGACTTTGCCTGCATCGCGAATGCGGCACATGGCTGTATCTACTTTCTCTACCGCCGTGAGCAAACGCTGCTCGCCGCCTTCGGGCGCGGCCAGCAAATAGCTCTGGCCCATGATTTGTACTTCGAGTTGTTTCATGATGCTGCGTCTATTGCTGTTGCTGTTGCTGGCGAAATCGATTGCTCAGGAAGACGCTCAATTAAAGCGTCGATGCGCGAGCGGGCGGCGGCTAGACGCGATTTGAGTGTGTCTCGCTCATGGCCGAGGGCATCGAGCTGCTCTTGCATGAGCGCATTGGTGCGCGCGAGCTCTTCGTGGCGCAGCAGCAAGCGCTCGGTGCGCTCAATCACGGCATCAATTTGCGCCGACAAGTGTGCATCTGGGGCGTCTGATGCTTCATGTGCTTGTGTTGCGTCTTGCATGGCGGCCATTTTTCTTGAAGAATTTGCTATCAGAAACTGATGTAAGTCGTTGATTCTAGGCTAAGTTTTCATTTTTTTGCAAGCATTGACGCCTACTCATTTAGGCAGTTTCGTCGGCTCAGTGACATTTAGGCAACGGTTTAGAATAAGGACGTTGGTGCTCGCACGCGCAAATCTGCGCTGCAGTTCAACGGGAAGCGGAAGAGTTCAGCAGAATTCAAGCCCGCGCTGCCCCCGCAACGGTGAATGGACGGTTTGTTTTCTCGCAAAACTGACCCGCTTGCTTAGCAGTAGCCACTGAGTATGAAAATATTTGGGAAGGCTCAAGCAGGTTGCAATCCATCAGCCCGGATACCGGCCAACAAGGCGATGCGTCTTGCCGCGAGGCTGGCCGCATCACATTCGTCCACGTCAGCGGGGAAGCTGACACCGGACATGCTTGTGTTTTATTCCCTTTTTATGAAAAACTTAAGTTCCGCACAGCGCGGCGTGGTGTCGGCTTGCGCCGCTGCATGCACATCTTTATCGCTTTCTGGTTTTGCATTGGCCCAAAACGCGCCACAAACCATCCCCGAACTCAAACCTATCGTCATCTCTGCCAGCCGCATGGAGCAGGCCTTGCAAACTGCGCCAGTGGGCGCGAGCGTGATTTTGGGCGAAGACATCCGCAGCTCCGGTGCGCTGGATGCCAACGAAGCTGTGCGCCGCTTGGGCGGCATTGTGAGCCGGCCAGATTTGCTGGGCGGGCGCGAGGCGAGCTTAGACATTCGCGGCTTCGGCGAAGCAGCGGTCAACAACATGGTAGTGGTGATTGATGGCGTGCGCATCTCGCAAAACGAGATTGCTAGCGCGCGCCTCTCAGCCATTGCTGCGGATCGCATTGAGCGCATTGAGATCATTCGCGGCGGCGCATCGGTGGCTTGGGGCGAGGGCGCAACAGGAGGCGTGATCAACATCGTCACGCGGGGTGGTGCGGCCGATGGACGAACGGGCGCAGCCCGTGGTTTAACAGGCTCGGTGCAGCTCGGCTTGGAATCTTTCGGCACGCACGATGCCAGCGCAAATCTGAATGTAGGCATGGACAATGCGAGGCTCTACGCGCATCTGCGCAGCCTGAAAAGTGATGGGTTTCGCGACAACAGTGCGATGCACACAGACAGTTTGACTTTAGGCATGGAAGCCGGCGCGCTTAGTTCCAGCAGTCAAGGCTTGAAAGTGCGCTTGGAGTTGTTTCAGGACAAGCAAAGCTCGCGTTTGCCAGGTGCATTGCCGATTGCCGCTTCATTGATCAATCCCAAGCAGACTAATACGCCATTAAATTTTTCTTCGCAAAATGAAGACCGCATCTCCGCAAATGTGCAATACAAAATAGCTGGCTGGCTGGTTTGCCTCGATGTGGCGCAGAGGCAGCGCTCCGGAAAATCTTTCTACGATTATGGTGCTGGCGGTGACCAAGCAGACAGCACCAGCAGCGAACAGAGTCAAATTTCTCCGCACCTGCAATACAGCGGCGATTGGGCGGGCACGGCCGTACAAGCGCAGCTTGGCATGGATCGGCAATCTTGGAATTACAAGCGAGATGTGCTGTATTCGGGCTTTGCGGGCGGCGATGAGACGGCGACGCAAAAAAGCCGAGCCAGCTTTGCGCGATTTGATGCGCTTCTGCCCTCGCAAACGCGCATCGTGATCGGCATGCGCACCGAGCGCGTCCGCAAAGATTTTACGGATCCTCTTGCGTTTGGCTTGACGAGTTATCAGCAAAATGATCCGCTCAAAGCTTGGGAGCTCGGCATCAACCAAACCATTGCAGTGGGATGGGATGCCTATGCGCGCAGCAGCCGCAGCTTTCGCGTGGGCAATGTGGACGAGAACCGTAATTTGCCCGCGCCACTCAAGCCGCAGCTTGCGCGAGATATGGAGCTCGGGCTGCGGCAAAGTGGCAAAAGCAACAGCTTCGGCGTGCGTGTGTTTCGTCAGAAAACGCAAGACGAAATTATTTACGACAACAGCTTGTTTTCAAATATCAATATCGATCCCGTGCAGCGCTCTGGCCTCGAGCTAGAAGGCCGCATGCAATTTGCCTCAGCGTGGGCGATATCGGGCAGCGTGCAAACGATCCGGGCGCGGTTTGCAACGGGCGCTTATGCGGGCAAGCGTGTGCCGCATGTGCCACAGCTGAGTGCTCAGGCGCGCGTGGCTTGGCAACTCGATGCGGCGCAGCGCTTGGAGTGGGCGCTCCATCACCGAGGCCCAGCTATTCTTGGCAATGATTTAAACAATGCTTGCTCACTTAAAGAGCCGTCGCGCACCACGCTCGATATGCAATACAACTACGCGGCGAAAAGCGATGGGTGGCAGTTCAGTGCGGGCGTTGACAATCTTTCCGACCGAAAGACTTTTGGCTGGGGCATCACCAATGCTGCTTGCTCTGCAACGAATGTGTATCCCGAGGCCGGGCGAAGTTTCAAGCTCAAGGCACGCTACAGCTTCTAAACTCAAATCATGCGCTGCGTTGCTCTTGTCCTCATGTTCGTCAGCTCAATGACTTGGGCTGCGGGCATCTCCGTAACCGATGATCGCGGCAAGGTGCAGCTGTTTGAAAAAGCGCCGCAGCGCATTGTGAGTGTGTTGCCATCACTGACCGAGAGCGTGTGCGCGCTGGGTGCTTGTACGCGGCTGGTGGGCGTGGATCGCTATTCCAATTGGCCGATAAGCGTGAAAAAACTGCCGCAAGTTGGTGGCGGGCTGGATTTGAATATTGAGGCGATTGTGAGGCTCAAACCGGATGTGGTGTTGGCTGCGACATCGTCTCGCGCGGGGGAGCGGTTGGAGGTGCTGGGCATCAAGGTGCTGATGTTTGAGCCGAATTCGCATGAAGCGGTTGAGCGCAGTTTGCAGCAGCTAGATGCGCTGCTGGGCACACAAAGTGCTGATGCGATTTGGCGGAAGGTGGATGAAGATTTCGTGCAAGCTGTGCGGCTTTTACCGCCAACTGCGCAAGGTTCAAAAGTGTATTTTGAGGTGGATCGCGCGCCGTATGCAGCGGGCGAAGCATCGTTCATTGGGCAGACCTTGGCGAAGCTCGGCTTGAAAAACATCGTGGGCAAACAGCTCGGGGCGTTTCCTAAAATCAATCCAGAGTTCGTGGTGCAGCAGCAGCCGGATGTGATTGTGCTGAGCCAGCGGCACGCGGCTGAATTGCCCAAGCGCCCGGGTTGGATGCAACTCAAAGCGCTTCAAAATAAATCAGTGTGCGAGCTCAAAGCGGATGAGGGCGACTTGATCGTGCGCAGTGGGCCGCGCTTGGGTGAGGGTGCAAAAGTGCTGGCCGCTTGCATTGCCAAGGTGATGAAAAAATGATGAAGCCAAGCACGCTCGCAGCTTGGTTTGTTGGCGCGGCATTGCTGCTTGCGCTGTTGGGTTTGCAAGTTGGCAGCGAGGGCTTTGAAATCTTAAACTGCAAGAGTTTTGCTGACTGCGCTAGTTTTGGCTGGCATAGCGCAGATGCTGCGATGCTGCAAGTGATGCTTGACATTCGCCTGCCACGCGGCTTGGGAGCTTGGGCTGCAGGCGCATTGCTGGGTTTGTCTGGCGCGCTGGCGCAAGGGCTGTTTCGCAATCCGTTGGCCGATCCGTTTTTGCTTGGGTCAGCATCGGGCGCAACACTGGGCGTGGTGATTTTGCTCGCCGCTTTGGGCGTTTCCCCGATGGCTTTGAATGTGCTGCAAAGCATCGGGCTCACGGGCGCGGCGTTTGTTGGCGCGCTTGGCGCGGTGAGCCTTACTCTGATGCTTGCACAAGGCGTGGGCAGCCCGCTGCGGCTCTTGCTGGCGGGTGTTGTCGTGGGCGTGGTGCTGGGGGCGTTGTCTTCTTTACTGCTCACGCTCGCGCCGCAAGTGCTGTTGGCAGTGCAGGGCTTCATGTTGGGCAGCACGAGCTTTTTGGGATGGCGTGCGGTGGGGATGCTGATCGCCGTGCTGCTGATTTGTTTGCCGATTGCGATGCTGGCTGCCCGGGCTTTAGATGCATTGCAATTGGGCGAGGCCACTGCGCAAAGCTTAGGGCTGCCCCTGGTTACCATTCGGTTGCTTTTAATCGCTGTGATTTCTTTGGCCACGGGCGCAGCCGTGGCGCAAACAGGCTTGATTGCTTTCGTCGGCTTGGCTTCGCCGCATTTGGTGCGTGGGCTGTGCAAGCCGCAGCATCGCGCTTTGATCGTTTTAAGCGCCTTATGCGGCGGTGTGTTGCTGCAAGCCTCTGATCTACTCGCTCGCGGTTTGGTCGCGCCGCGCGAGCTGCCTGTTGGCGTGCTCACGGCGATTTTGGGCGGCGCGTATTTGCTTTGGCTGATGCGATCCAAAGCGCAAAAGGAATCAACGAGTCATAAGGAGATGCTATGAAAGAAATAGCACTCCGCGCAGTAAACATGTCGGCTACCCTCTCAAAGCGCTTGATATTGAGTGATGTGAATGTCGATTTCCATGCAGGGCGCTGGATCAGCATCGTGGGGCCCAACGGTGCAGGCAAATCCACTTTTCTCAAAGCGCTCGCGGGGCTGATTCCTTTCACTGGCCAAGTGCTTTTGCACGAGAAAAATCTCCATGCCATGCCCGCGCGTGATCGCGCCCAGCAGCTCGCATGGCTGGCGCAAGACGAGACCGGCGCGTTCGATATGTATGTGCAAGATGTCGTGATGCTGGGGCGTTTGCCCAATCAGGGCTTGCTGAGCGGCATCAGCGCCGAAGACCAAACCGCTTGCAAATCGGCCATGCAGCAAACGCAGACCACAGAGTTTGCCCATCGCCTTCTAGGCGAGCTGTCTGCCGGCCAGCAGCAGCGCGTGCGCCTAGCTCGCGCGCTGGCCACAGAGGCCAAAGTGCTCCTGCTCGATGAGCCGCTGGCCAATCTTGATCCGCCGCATCAGATCGATTGGGTGCATGTCATTCGCGCCCAAGTGAAAAATGGCGTGACGGTGATCAGCGTGTTGCATGAACTGCCGATAGCTTTGCTTGCCGATGAGATGCTGATCATGAACGAAGGCCGCGTTGCACATCAAGGCGCATGCGCTGATGCGGTGACGCATCGCGCGCTAGAAGCCGTGTTTGATCAGCGCGTGCGCGTGGTTCAGGTGGAGGGCTGTTGGGCTGTATTGCCTAACTTTTGAAGAAAAACGGCATATCGCCGGCATAGAATATGCGTAGAGTGCTATTTAAATAGTAGCATCGAAAGCGGTGTGAAGAAGATCAATTGATCCTCGCGCAACACAAGATCAATCTTTCAAAAGCCGCGCATGCTCTATTTTCAGGCAACGATCCATCACGCTGAACAAGCCTTTTGATCGCACCATCACATCGGCTTGCTCGTTGATCACACCGATTTGCTGCCAAAAACACTTGGCGCCAATTTGCACCGCGTGCTGCGCAACGGGCAGCACGTTTTCTGATTTACGAAACACATTGACAATATCGATGGCAAAGGGAATCTCCAGCAACGTGCTGTAGCATTTTTCTCCGAGGATCTTGATCGCATTTGGATTGACTGGCACGATCACGTAACCCCGAGATTGCATGTATTTCGCCACACCGTAGCTGGGGCGATCCACTCGATCAGACAAGCCCACCACTGCAATCGTGCGGTAGGTGGCGAGAACCTGCTGCAACACACGATCAATCAATTTTGGCCCCTGAGTACTTCACGGCTTCGCTCCATTTGCGCGTCTCGGCGGCTTCATAGGCTGTGAGCTCAGCGGCATTCATGAATTTAGCTTGTGCGCCGGCGGCGGCGAAGCGCTGCATCACATCTGGCTGCGCAAGCACTTTGGCCACGGCTTCTTGCAGCTTGGTAACTATTGATGCGGGCAGGGCTTTGGGCGCATAGAGCGCGACCCAGCCGGGCGTGTCGAAATCTTTGAGACCAATGCTTG